>NZ_JADBSZ010000253.1:0-3159 GCF_020246425.1 Microcystis sp. M079S1 | reverse complement strand
TGGTATATTTTGCCAATAGGCTCGATCATTGAGATAAATATCATAGGTTGTCGTTCCTAATAATTTTCGCATTTCTGGGCTAATTACGCTCATTTCTGCGGTTGTATATTGTCTGGCGATCGCTTTTCCTTTACCCGGCATTGTCACACCATTTTTACCCCCATGTCCCCAACCGACGTTAATAATTAAATCCCCCTTATCCGGGTTTAAATTTCCCCCATCAGTGCAGGAAATCAAGGCGATTTTTTGCAGTGCAGGGGTCGGTTTTTTGGTGACTCCTATAACGGGGTTTTCTGTGTCTAAAAGAGAGGCGATCGCTTGTCCTATTTCGGCGGATTTAATTAATAATTCTTGGCTATTGGGAAGGGGAATTCTTGGGAAGTCTTGACGAATACCGTCGGCATTTTCCCGAAGATACAAGGGAGAGTACCCAATCGCTAACGAGTGCAGCCAAATTAAGGAGGCATTCTCGATATTTTCATCGATATTATTAATACCCAGTTCATTTAAGTATTGACGAGATTTTTCCGAGAGATTGGCTTTTGTTTTAACAGTTGTATAACTTTCAACATTAAATAGTTTATCTTGTTTTTTTGCTTCATGTTTCGCAGAAGGATAAATTAACATGGGAAATGCAACTGCATGACCTCTCATACAATCCCTAGCAAAAAGACTTTGAGTAAATAGAAATGGAATTCCTTCTGGTTGAGCAACTCCTTTAGAACGACTTAATAAAAATAAATTTTTATATGTGTATTGTACATATAAATCTGGCCTTACTCTTTTCCAAACATTAGGGACTAAAGTAATATAACACCATCTTGTATCATAGGGACGGAAATTATATCTTTTCAGGTTATTTTCTTTAAACGAATCTAATTGATGTGCTTTTTTTCGTACAGTTTTAGCATCAAAAGACGCACTATCTCGACTTAACCCAGTTTTTAAAGTTAAAAATTCATCCCAGTCAGTTGTTTTATCAAAATACTTTTGCATTCTTAATGATAAAATATCTTGATCATAATCTATCAGTGCATTTGCACGATCTTCATCCATACCCTGTAATGGAATAATTAATGATGAATCTTGACAAGATAAATCTGTTAACTTTGGCCATGCTAAATAGTGAGAGGAAACATCGGAGGGACGGAAAGAATAACGATTAGATTGTTCTGGGTTAGAGACTTGATAAAAAGCATCAAAATCTTGATTATTTAAACTATCTAATAACTGTTCTCGTTTAGCAACTCCCCAGAAATGGCGAAAATAGACATCAACATTTTTATTCCTTACTTCCTTTCTTACCATTAGTCCGATAGTTGTCCCGACTCGAATCCCTTCCTTATTGTATTGAGTAGAAAAAACACTAGGATCGGGATTACCTTCAGGGGTTAACTTTCCTGTTTCGCGACTATCACCATTGAGACAATCAAACCAAAGACGATCAAATTCTTGTAAAAATCTTTGCCGCATCACCACAAAAGAAGGATCACCGAGATAGGAAAAATTAGAAATATAACAAACAACCCCTTTACCAGTATTTTCTGAAATACATCTTTCCGCTAAACGGAAAAAGCGCACATATAACTCATCCAAATTAAACTTTTTAATCCCCCAATCGGAGATTAAACCCTGTTTATACACTTCCACTAAACCTGCTTCTTCTGCGGGACTGGTTCCAGCAAAAGCATTGTAGGGAGGATTACCGAGAATAACTAAAATCGGTTTACCGCGCTTAACTTCATCGGCTGCCTCTCGTTCCTTATTTAACTCCGGAAAACTTAATTGTAGCTGTTGAATTTTCTGTTTACTTTCCTCATCGGGAGGTTGCCAACCGGTTAAAGCATTAGTCAGATAAATCCCGACTCGTTCACTATCTTCTATTAAAGGTACACCCAAACTTTGCAGGAATAAACCTAATTGTAGATGAGCGACGACAAAAGGAGCGGTTAAAATCTCGAAACCGAAAATTCTTTCTATGGCTGCTTTTTTCACCAAAGCCATGGCTAAAGCACCCGCGCCATTTTCCT
Source organism: Microcystis sp. M079S1 (assembly GCF_020246425.1). NCBI lineage: Bacteria > Bacillati > Cyanobacteriota > Cyanophyceae > Chroococcales > Microcystaceae > Microcystis > Microcystis sp. M079S1. The sequence continues at coordinate 1,129 of NZ_JADBSZ010000253.1, read as the reverse complement.
GTAAAGTATCGGTAATATAGCGCAAAACCTCGACTAAATAAGCACCGGTGCCACAGCAAGGATCGAGAACATAAACATCGGGATTAGCTAAACCGTCCTCGATATTTAATTCTTCTCGTAAAACTCGATCGACTCGCGCTACCATATAGCGAACAATTTCCGGAGGAGTGTACCAAACTCCCAATTCTTTGCGTAAATCAGGATCAAAAGCTTGCAAAAATGGTTCATAGAAATACTGTACCGCTTGTCCCTCATCGAATTGACGAAAAAATTCCTCTCGTCGCACTCGATTTAAAGCTGCACTGGTCCAATTCAAGACTTCTACTAATCCCAAAGATTTTAACTTACTCGGTGCGGCGATCTGCTCGAATAGGATCGCTAACATGGGAACATGGAGATGGTGGGCTGCGGATTTCCAATCGAACTTATCCTCTTTATCCTCGCGATTGAGGTTTTGCTTGTGCCATAATACCCAAGCGGAGAATAAACCATAAAAGAGGGTTTGCACGAGGGTAGAACGAAAAAATTTATTTCCCTGTTCCCGTTCAAATTTGATACCGAGGGCATTTTCTAAAGCTTGACGAATATTGGCCAGAGCGGGAAGATCGGAATGATGTTCTAAGCGTGCTTTTGCGTCGCGCGCATAGGAAGCAAGAAACCAAGCAACATCGGCTGGTGAGGTGATAGGAGCCGCCTGTAAAAGCACTCTCTTTAGGTATTCTAAGAGGCTATCACCGTGTTCGGCGGCAAATTTGGATGGATTTGAGGTTTTTAGCCAAAACTCGGCTTCTGACGGGGCTAAACTATAGGCTTCTAATTCTACCGGTTGACCTTGGCTATTGCGACCGATGAGCAGAAAATCGCGATAATTGCTGACTAATACTTGACCGTATTTTTGCCAGTATTTTTGTACTTGCTCGCTGGCGGCGATTTTTTTGATATCTTCTTTGGTTCCCTTAATCTCGATCGCGCCTCTTTCGGGAAAAATCGCCGTAAAAGGTTCTAATTCTTGATTTTTGGGGAATTGATCGACGTTAAAAAGTCCCCCGTCCGGCAATCCCGCACCCTGATTTCTGAGGTTGATAATGCAGCGGACTCGCGGTTTTAGGGTTTTACCGATTTCGTTAAG
>NZ_JADBSZ010000252.1:0-6134 GCF_020246425.1 Microcystis sp. M079S1 | reverse complement strand
TTAGGGACTTGCGCTTTGATAATGTACCTTTTGGGCGAACGCAGTTCGCCCCTACATTGTGGACAAAATCCGTTACTGTAGGGGCGCAAAGCTTGCGCCCTCCGATCGATTGGGATATTATTCCCACGCAAGTCCCTTACTTTCAATGAAGCCCAGACAAAGATTCTTAACTTTTTCGCCTCTCTGCTGAATGAGCTAATTATCGTCCTCTTTATCCTCACGGCCCTCTTTTGGCTGGCCCGTTGGCAAGCCCAAGCGGATGCTTGGAAAGATGCCGTCAACGAAACCTCTTCACTGCCCGTCGTCACCCTTCTGATGTCTAAAAATGCCCCTTTAGGACGCAAACTCGATAACCCCCTCGATAATCCGACTGACTTGCGGATCATCGGCGATCGCAAAGCCTACGATCGCCTCCTTGGTGAAGAACTCACCGACCTGAGCAATTCTAACAACCCCAGAGTTTGGCGACTTCTTCTCAAAGGAGACGGTTATGCCTATATTTTCCCCGCCTTACCGAAAAAAGATTCCAGGTTGACCATTCCCGTGGCGATCGTTTATGAAAAAGATAATGGTGTTCAGCTAACCATTCTCAATGCCTCCCCGTCTCCACAGTAAAATAGGCAATGCTCACCCTAGTCATGCAAGGCGTAAAATTTCCCAGATTTTCAGATATTCTCGCTAACTACTTTTGTATATCTTCATTGGCCCGAAAAATCGCTTCTTGACCACCACTAGAGGACACAAAACCCATAAAAGCTTTGACTGCTTCACTAGCAGGTTCTTTGTAAACGTAGTAAAGGGTACGCTGCCAGGGATAATTAGGTTCACTGGCTGAAATTCCGTCCACAGCGAGCGCCCTGACGGTTTTTTGGTCGGCGATTTGGCTATAGGTTGCGTAACTAATGCCATTCAGTCCCAAAACTCGCAAAATTGGGGTAGTGGCATCCCTCTCCATCATTTGAAAATTAGTTCCCGTACCAAATTCTCCCCCTTGCAGGACTTCCTGACGAAAACTTTGATAAGTGCCACTAATAGGAGGACGATTAATCACTTGAATAGTAGCAGCAGAACCTCCCACCTCCGACCAAGAGGTGATTTTTCCGGTAAAAATACCCCTAACTTGGGCAGTGGTTAACCCCCCTGCAAAGGGGTTTTTTACTCCCACCACAATAGCGATCGCATCTCGAACGATCGGACTAGAAGCCAATCCCTGAGAGCGTTCTGACTCGGTTAAAGGTCGTGACACCGCCGCAATATCGATCGCCCCCCGGGCTACTTCCTCTAATCCCTTATCAGATCCTTGAGCATTTGTCAAGACCTCTACCCCCTGAAATTTGGCAGTTAAAGCGGCTTTTAAGGCTTGATTAATCTGTACCATACTGGTAGAGCCGTTAATGCGAATTGTCGTGCCACTGGGGATAGAAGTCGGTGGGGCAAAACTGACCACTCCCTGGGGGGAAGGGGGAGGGGGTAGCGGAGAGGAGGCACTTCCCGATGTTGGCGATTTTTGCGGACTTTTACCGCTGCCACAGAGAAAAAATTCTTGACCCGCAGCACATTGACTTTGCAGCCAGAAGTAACCTCCACCTAAAATGCCCGCAGTGGCTAAAAGAGCGATTATTAAAGCAGTTGTTTCGTTTTTTTGAGACATACCCATCATTTGCTGACATTAGGGGGTCGATCGCCCCGACACCGGTGATCAATGGAAGTTTCGATGATATTATCTTAGTGCATGGAAATCCACTCTTAATTTAGGACTGTATATCATGACCCACGCACCTATATCCCCAGTCGTGCTGGTTATCCTTGATGGTTGGGGTTATCGCCCGCAAAGGTCGGATAATGCGATCGCAATGGCGAAAACCCCGATTATGGATAGTCTCTGGGAAGTGTATCCCCACACCTTAATCCGCACCTCCGCTAAGGATGTGGGACTACCAGAAGGACAGATGGGCAACTCGGAAGTTGGCCACCTGAATATCGGAGCGGGGCGAGTTGTACCACAGGAATTAGTACGAATTTCCGATGCGATCGAAGATGGTTCGATTCAACAAAATCAGGCTTTATTAAAACTCTGCGCCGAGATTCGCCCCAAAAAAAGCAAATTACACCTGATTGGTTTATGTTCCGAGGGAGGAGTCCATTCCCATCTCGATCACTTACTGGGATTATTAGACTTAGCGAAAGTGCAAGGGATTAGCGATGTCTGCATTCATGTCATCACCGATGGTCGCGATACTAATGTCACCGACGGAATGCCAGCTATTAAACGGATTCAAGAACATATTAATAAAATTAAACTCGGTCGCATGGTGACTCTCAGTGGCCGTTATTATGCCATGGATCGGGATCGCCGTTGGGATCGGGTGGAAAAAGCCTATAACGTTATGACCAGTGATCAAGGTATTGACGGGCGATCGATTACTGAAGTATTACAGGCATTTTATGATCAAAATATTACCGATGAATTTATTCCCCCCACCAGAATTGCACCGGGGGCGATCGAAGCAGGCGATGGGGTGATATTCTATAATTTCCGTCCCGATCGAGCTAGACAGTTATGTTATGCCCTGACTATGCCCGATTTTGAAGATTTCGATCGAGATTTAATTTCTCCCCTCAGTTTTGTCACTTTCACCCAATACGATCCGAAATTACCGGTAGATGTGGCCTTTGCTCCCCAGAATTTAAATAATATTTTAGGACAGGTGATCGCTCAACAGGGATTAAAACAGTTTCGTTGTGCGGAAACCGAAAAATATCCCCACGTCACCTACTTTTTTAATGGGGGGTTAGAAAAACCCTTTGAGGGAGAAGTACGCGAATTAATTCCTAGTCCAAAAGTCGCCACCTATGACCAAGCTCCGGCCATGTCGGCAGCCGCGGTGACAGCAGCGGTCTCTGCGGCGATCGAACAGGGGATCTATAGTCTCGTGGTAGTCAATTACGCTAACCCCGATATGGTGGGTCATACGGGCATTTTAGACGCGGCCATGAAAGCAGTGGAAACGGTGGATCTATGCTTGGCTAAGTTGTTAAGTAGCATCAATAAATTGGGGGGAACAGTGTTAATCACCGCGGACCACGGTAACGCGGAAACGATGGTGGATGAGTCGGGTAATCCTTGGACCGCCCACACGACTAATCCCGTTCCTTTAATTTTAATTGAAGGGGAAGGGAGAAAAATACCCGGCCACGGTGGCGATGTGCAGCTGCGGGATGATGGTCGTTTAGCCGATATTGCCCCCACTATCCTGGAAATTCTCTCTATTCCCGTCCCGATAGAAATGACCGGGCGATCGCTGATTAAACCGGCCGAAGTGGAAATTAAAGCCAGTCGCACTCCCGTCCGCATCTCGCTTTAACGAGTAAAAAGTCAATAAAGGGGAATTTTATGCTGAAAACCATCGAAGGTGTTTATCGAGATGGACAAATACACCTAACCGAGTTACCCAATGATATTAGCGATCGCTCACAAGTGCTGGTGACTTTTCTCGATCAAATCGATCCTAGTAAGCTCAGACAACTGATGGAGTATTTAGAGAGCATTGAGGGGATTCAGCAAGGTTTTGAGGAGATAAACTCCGGTAAAACCCGTCCTCTTGCCGATTTTGCCCAAGAAATGGCCGAAAAATATGGTATTTCAGGTTGAAATTACCCCAACTGCCACGGCACAGATCGAAAAAGCCTATCGCTGGTATCGAGGTTATAATGCCGAGTTTGCTGACCGTTGGTTTCGAGGATTAATGAATGCTATTGCGACTCTGCAAGAGAAACCAACTCGTTGTGCTTTAGCGCTCGAACAGACGATTTTTCTACCCAAAGAAGTCCGACAACTTTTTTATGGGAAAGGCAAAAATGTCTATCGAGTGCTTTTTACAATTAGAGATAGTACGGTTTATGTATTATATGTTCGCCATAGCGCCCAAGCACCACTAACACTTGAGGATATAGAGGATGAAGAGGACTCCAGTTGATAACTAATTCAAAGCTGACGGCTTGATAACTGCTATACTTTGTAATGGAAAATAGAGAGTAATGATCATGACAGTGGTGCTGGTAGTACAGATTATTTGGGCGCTGGCGGCGGCCTTTCTGGCGATTTTGGTGTTATTACACAGTCCCAAAGGGGATGGTATTGGCGGTATTGGCGGTCAATCACAGATTTTTACCAGCGCAAAAACGGCGGAAAAAACCTTAAATCAGGTGACTTGGGCGTTGGGGACGGTATTTATCACCCTAACTATTGTACTGAGCGCCGGCTGGTTAAATCGCTAAATGCTAAGAGGTCGGTTCTCTTTTTTAGGACTCGCAGCCTTGGCGAGTCTTTTGCTGTTTTCCTATTCTTTGATTGCCGACAGTCGATCGCTACCGGAGTTAAAAACCCATCCTTTACCCGCTAATTTAGCCCAATGGCAAGAGCAAAACCAGCCCGGGGATTATTTTGATGCTGTGGAAATCAGCCCCGTGGGGGCGTTGATTTGGTCGCAATTTCCCGTGAAGATTTATATTCACAGCGATCGCAGTTCTTGGCTGAGTTTGGTACAAGAGGCGATCGCTGAATGGGGGCAGTATTTGCCGATCGAGTTGGTAAATCGGGCAGAATTGGCCGATATACTCATTAAACAGGAGTTACCGCCGTCGGGAGTCCGTTTTAATCCCGAAACCGGTAAGTTAGAACTGCCTCGGGTGCGTTCTGCCATAACACAATACGAGATTTTTGTCAAGGAAAATCGCCTAACTCATCGGATGAGTATCCAGATTAGTCCTAATTTAGCCGATCGGTCGGCCTTAGCGGCAGCGCGGCACGAATTAGGTCACGCTTTGGGAATTTGGGGTCATAGTCCCCTAGAGACGGATGTGATGTATTTCGCTCAAACTAGAGATATTGCCCCGATTTCTAGCCGGGATATTAACACTTTAAAAAAGGTTTATCAGCAGCCAACTAAGTTAGGTTGGCAGATGAATCAGCTAGGGTATCTAATGCCTGAATAGGTAAATTTCGGTGGCAGGGTTGTCGGGTTCGATGAATTTGTTGTTAAGGAAGCAACATAGTTTGAAGGCTATTGAAAATTCTTCTGTATCGATCGCTTGAAAGAGATCCCAAATAGCGTACTATCCTATTTGAGTCGATCGCTCGTACCTGATCTAAAAGAATAATAGAATTTTGGGGTAAGCCAGCTTCACCAGTCGCCAATTGAGGATATAAAGTGGGTGAAGCAGCTGCCCAAATTTGGTTGCGATCGCTAGTCATGGGAGCAACTATAATCAGAGGAAAACGAGGAATGCCCAACTTTTGAGGAACTCCAATAACTAAAGCGGGACGAATTCCTTCCTGTTCTCTGCCTTGGGGGTTTTGCGTCGGGAATCTGGCGATAACCACATCTCCAACAACTATCGGATCGGACATTAATCTTTGCCACCCTCGACAACTAAGCCAATACTAGAAACATATTGTACGGGTTTGCCTAACATTAAGGGATCTATTTCTCCCCAATCGTAAGGTTCATAATCTTCTAAACGAGATAGTTCGCTATCTAACCAATCATCTCTAGGGGCTGTTTTTTCCGAGGGATTGGGCTGTTTCAGGGAGTCTAAGGGTTTAGTCATGGGGAAAAAATGTCCTATACACAAACATTTTACCCATTATTGACCAACTTTTTAGTTCATCTAAACCTCTATTTCCTCTAGCCATGTCTAAATCGCGCTGATTAAGTTGGGCTGTTGTGGTTTGAAATATTTGTTTGAGTAATTGTTTCGCTTCTTCTCTTTCTTCGTCTGATAAATAATCTTTTCCTTTGACACTGGAAAGATAGCCTTTGCTATTGCCGACAGCTTGAATATAACGCTGTTTTCCCTGATTAAAAATCTCTGTAAATCTCTGATGTTGCTGCCTTTGAATTTCGTTAGGTTGATTCATTATAAGTACAAGTAGGTAGGTGTTAAAAGTTGTCAGACACCCCCCTTATCAAGGTAGCAGGGGGGATCGACACCCCCCTTATGGACTTGCGCTTTGATAATGTACCTTTTGGGCGAACGCAGTTCGCCCCTACATTGTGGACAAAATCCGTTACTGTAGGGGCGCAAAGCTTGCGCCCTCCGATCGATTGGGATATTATTCCCACGCAAGTCCC
>NZ_JADBSZ010000251.1:0-21448 GCF_020246425.1 Microcystis sp. M079S1 | reverse complement strand
TAAATCCTTATCTGGCAAGAGATTTAATTGATTAGTTCGCTCTAGATAGAAAACAATTAACAAAAATCGCCAAATGTCTTTCTCTATAAGAGTTTCATTCCTTATAACCCTGTACGTTGCATAAGACAAACCGAAGAGCCATAATCTCCGTGTCCTCTGTGTCTCTGTGGTTAATTACACTTCGTTTCTGAATAGTCACCAATAATTATAGGTTCTTTGTTGGGAATTTTGACAATAATTTCGACAGTTCCACCTAAGGCGTTAACTACTTCGCGCAGTGTATTTAGCTCTAGATTTTGCTCTTGTTTAAGTCTAGGTACTATTGATTGCTGTACTTCAAGATGCTCTGCCAATTCTGATAAAGATAAACCTAGTTTTTCCTGCAAATACTTAAGCGTAAGTTCCTCCAGATAAATTTGGGAAGCTCTTGCTTTAATAATTGCTTGTCGTTCTCCACAAAGTTTATTAAATTCTTCCGAGAAGTTGGTATATTCTTTCATGACTTTTCTTCCTTAAGTTTTTCCAGATATTTTTGATAACGTTGATCTGCTATAGGAATATTTTCTTTGTACCATCTTTTGTTACCTGACTTGTTCCCCCCAACAAGTAAAATTGCTTGTCGATGAGGATCAAAGGAAAATAAAACACGCCAAGGTTCACCTTTATACTGAAGACGAAGCTCTTTCATATTCTTAAAAGAAGATCCTTCAATGGTATCAACTCGTGGTCTCCCCAGTGCTGGTCTAAGTTTCATCAATACAGTTAAAACAGCAAATACTTCATTTTGAAGTCCCTGTTCTTGTTGATAAAACCAGAACCTAAAATCTGGATCAAATATAATATTCCATTCCATAACTATAATATAGTCTGTACATAAAATAATGTCAAGCTTTCAGTTAAACATTCGGCTCTCTTGCCATCATCAGTATAAATTATAACATCGGTGAATAATCTCTGTGTTCTTTGTGTCTCTGTGGTTAATTACCCTCGATAATCTCCGTACCTCGCTCCAACTCGAAAATGCTATGATAAAAACAAACTATCACTTCTGATCAAGTATGGACACACAAAACCCTCACTCAACTGTAGAATCAGACGATTTAATCAAAGAACTTGAGGAACCTTTAATCATGACTAACTTAAACAATCATTCAACCTCTAACACATCCGAAGAGCCTGAGTTATCAATGGAAGAACTCGATGCTAAATGGGATGCACTAGAAAATGACCCTGAATTTCGCAAAAAACCTTTTTGGCAAAGAATTGTAGAAATTGGTAACGTTGTTCCCCAATCAGAATGGCGAAAACACTTACCTACAGACTTTGCGCGTAATTTTGAACACTATATGTACGGCGCACCGAGAGAAGATGAGGAAGAATGAAACAAATTTTCGCAAAACATTTACCTGACCAGATAATTTAGGTTATCATTAACTTATTCTCTTTAATCTAAAAGGAAACTTTAATCATGACTAACTTAAACAATCATTCAACCTCTAACACATCCGAAGAGCCTGAGTTATCAATGGAAGAACTCGATGCTAAATGGGATGCACTAGAAAATGACCCAGAATTTCGCAAAAAACCTTTTTGGCAAAGAATTGTTGAGATTGGTAACGTTGTTCCCCAATCAGAATGGCGAAAACACTTTCCCAGAGACTTTGCGCGTAACGCGGAACATTATATGTACGGCGCACCGAGAGAAGATGAGGAAGAATGAGAAAAATTTTCTTAGATACCTTCTATTTAAAAGCGTTAGCTGATAGAGGAGATAATGCTCATAGACTTGCTATAAGTATGGTAGCAAGACTGGGTAACTTTAGAGGTGTTACCAGTGAAATGGTTCTGACAGAATTACTCAATGCTTTATGCAGTAGAGGGGAATTTTTGCGTAAATCAGCTATTCGTCTAACTCATGATTTACGCAATGACAGCAAAACCATAATCATTCCCCAAACCAGTGAACAATTTCAGCAAGCTTTTGATTTTTACCAAAGACGATTAGATAAAGGATACAGTTTAACTGATTGTGCTTCCATGCAGATTATGAGACAACTGGAAATCTCTGAAATATTAACCTTTGATAAGCATTTTCAGCAAGAAGGATTTAGCGCATTACTCAGAGAATAGTCACTAAACTTTACTTCACTTTAATTTTTTCCTCGCTTCATATAACCATTGCTCCTCCTCCGTATTAATTTCCCTCCCTTCGGCTAATTTAAGACATTTACGCCAATTTTCCTGAGATAATTTCTTGTCTTCTTTTTCTAAAAGTTGAGCATAAATACAAAAAGCAGCACCGGGATTGCGGATAAATTTCTGATAAGCTGGATTTTCAGCGATACCAATAGCAACTAAAAGATTAGGAACTGCATCTTCACTGCGATTTTGCTTAAATCTGGCCCAGCCTAGATTTTTATAAATACTATATTTTTGTACTGCTAAATTGCGTTTCTCCTCTTCAGTAAATTGGTCTAGTTTTTCATCTTTTTCTGCTAATAATCTCTTGGCTTTTTCCAGTAACTCTACTGCTTCTGCATTCTTATCATCTCGCAGATACCAATAAGCGAGATTATTATAAGCATCTATAAAACCACCTTTTGCCGCAATTAAATAGTGTTTTTTCCCATTAGTCAAATCCTGTAACTCTTCGTAAAGTGTTGCCAACTTATAATGAGCATCTAAATTATCTGGGTTTAACTCAATTGCTTTTAAATACTTCTCTTCGGCTGAAGCTAAATTAGGAAATTCTTGACTTGCTGGCGGAGGAGATTGTAAACGGTTGCCTTCTTGCTTATAAAGCTCAGAAAACCAAGAGAAATTTAGATAAATTCCCAAGAGAATAGCAAAGACTATTACTGTTACAGAAAACTGTATTTATTCATACCAATGTTCAGCAATCCCAAGCAATTTCATTAACTTAACAAAACCCTTCTGGCGCGTCCGTGTGAGAGCATTTTCAGTTTGTAATAAAGAAATGAAAGTCGAAAAAATAACACCCCCTATTTCTAGCAAACCTGAACCACCACTAAGAAACCGAGTAGCAATCGTTCCGATTAATGTAAAATTAACCCCTAATAAAACCAGTTTACCGCTTCTCAATAGCCAATCAAAGCGATTGCAAGGATGCAGAGATTCCCTACTTTCTAAATGCCACCACCAAGCCTGAGCAGACATAGGTAAAGTCTCCCGATATTCAGCTAAGTCAAGAACTTGAGTAATTTTGTAGCTTTTCTGTTTTAATCTATTATCTTGTTCGATTAATTTTGACGACATATCAACCGAAATTTCCGCCTCAGCTTCCATTTGTTTATTAAGAGCATCTCTGGCGGCAATAATTTCTAAAGCCTGTGCTTTTTTCAGAGATTTATTATGAGAAGTATCTAAATAATTTAGAGCATTCTGGTAACGCTCTAAAGCAACTTGAAAGGGTGTCGGCACAGGTGCAGGAGAATTCATATTATACAATCCTAAAAGTTTAGTTTCTTTCACTGTTTGAGGGTAAAAAATACTCCAGCAAAACTGGCTGCTGATACTAAATCCTGTTTAAAAAGTATAGGAAAGTGGGAAGATGGGGCAAAAAACCAAAGAAATTAGGAACCATAGGTCCCTAATTCCTGTAGTATATGCCATTGTATGTAACGGGCTTGGAGAGACTCGAACTCCCGACCTTGTGGTCCGTAGCCACACGCTCTAATCCACTAAGCTACAAGCCCTTGTTTTTCTCAACAGTAAACTACTATAGCACAGGTTCATTCAATGACGCAAGAGGGTAAAGAAAAATTATCTCATCTCGACAGCCAAGGCGAGGCCCAGATGGTGGATGTATCGGAGAAAATGCCCACTAAACGCACTGCTATCGCCCTAGGACAAGTGAGAATGCTAAAAACGACTTTTGAAGCCATAGAACAGGGAAATGCGCCAAAAGGTGACGTTTTAGGGACGGCCAGACTAGCGGGAATTATGGCGGCCAAACAAACTTCCTGTTTAATTCCCCTTTGCCATCCCTTACCCCTGCAAAAAATCAATGTTCAGATTATCCCGAAAGCAGAGTTACCCGGCTACGAAATTCGGGCAGAAGTGGTGACAAAATCGGAAACTGGGGTAGAAATGGAAGCTTTAACGGCGGTATCTGTGGCAGCCTTGACTTTATACGATATGGCTAAAGCGTTAGAAAAATCAATCCTGATTGAAAATATCCGTCTGCTGAGTAAAACAGGAGGAAAATCAGATTATCACAAGGATTCCCTGTTGCGATGAAAACCCTGGTGCATCTCACATTTGCAGAAATACCGACAATCAGCAATTATCAGTGACTCTTAAATTATTACAGATGGGTCAGCGGCTGCGTGTAAGCATCCCACCGAAAAACTAATGCGCGGGGGGTTTGGGGGCGGCGCCACGCCCCCAACGGGGGGTTTGGGGGGTAGAACCCCCCAAAGGCTTGGATTGAGTGATAAAATCGGAAGTAATGACCGATTTTAGCCGAGAGTGTGGGAGCATCTCATTTATGCAAGTGAGTAATTATACTTGTCCCTAAAACTGGTTTCTAGCAAGGCTTTTAAAATAGATTGACATAAAACCTGATTTAGGGGTTACAAAGGTGAGATGCTCCCGATAGTTTACCCATAAAAATCCCAACTTGGTAGATTGACAAAAATGAGATGCAGCCTAAAAAACCTAAGTAACCCCTTCTAATTTTTCATCGGTCAATTGATATAATTCCTGTAATTTCTCTAATTTGTCGGGGTCTGCTTGCCAAAAACCGCGACCCTGTGCTTCTAACATTCTACCGACAATATTACGGAAAGCTTCGGGATTAGCTTGACGCAATTTTTCCGCCATTTCTGCATCAAAAGCGTAGGTATCGGCTGCCTGATCATACACCCAATCGTCACTAAAATTAGCCGTACCGCCCCAACCAATTAAAGCGGTCATTCTTTGGGAGATTTCGTAGGCCCCACCGGAACCTTGATTAACCATGGCATTGGCCCATTTAGGATTGAGTAATTTACTGCGGTATTCTAAGCGCAAAACCTCCTCTAATTTGCGGGGAGTTGTATCATTGGAAAAACTCTCAACAAAACTCGTCATCACCCGTTTACCGCTTTGTTTTTCTGCGGCTAATTTTAATCCTCCTGTATTGCCGTAGTATTCCTGAATATCGGTTAAACCGTATTCTACCGAGTCAATTTCTTGGATAATACTTTCACTGGTTTTTAATAACTGTTGTAGCACTTCTGGCCGCGCTTGTCCCTTATCTTGACGACCATAACTAAAAACATTACGCTTTTCCCAAGTTTTCGCTAATTCGTTGTCATTGTCCCAATTTCCCTCCACTACTTGGTCATTAACTAAAGAGCCAAAATCCCCGGCAGGATTGGAAAATAAACGAGCGCTGGCATTGTCAATTCCTTGACTTTTTAAGGCTAAATAGTGCTTACGGATATAATTATCATTTTCCGATTCTTCTATCTCGGCTGCCCGCTGCATTAAATCATCCAATAACTCGATAATATTGATAAAAGTATCCCGAAAAATTCCCGATAAATTAGCCAGAATATCGATGCGCGGGTGTCCAATTTCCCCTAAAGGTTTTAATTCATACCTGACAATTCTTCCTGTTCCCTCTTTCACCGGTTCCGCACCGACTAATTCTAAGAGAATACCCAGGGATTCACCCTTAGTTTTAATCACATCTAATCCCCAGAGTAAAACTGCTACAGTTTCGGGATATTTTCCTTTTTCAGTTAAGTTTTGTTCTAGCAGTTTTTTGGCGATTTCTCGTCCGCGAGTGTAGGCTGCGGGGGAAGGCATCCGGTAGGGGTCTAAAGCGTGTATATTGCGTCCTGTGGGCAAAACTCCCGCACCATCCCGGAGTAAATCACCCCCCGGTGCCGGTGGTACATATTCCCCATTTAATCCCCGCAAAAGATTAGTTAATTCTTCGCTATTTTGTCCTAATAAATTTTTAATAGCAATGCCTTCTTTAAGCTTTTCATTGGTTGCTTCGTCAGCGAGAATTTGCTGAAATTCTCGCTCAGATAAATCGGTGAAATAAGCATCAAGATAACCTTTTAATTCTTCCTGATTAGGAGCAGTTCCTAGGGTGTGTAAACCCGAAGAAAATAGTCTTTGTTCGACGATTTGTAGGTAATTATACACCTTGACAAAATAATCGGTTAGTGCATAGCGGCTAAATAATTTGGCATTTTCTAAAGTGAATTCTATTCCCTGTTTTTCTGCTTCCAGAAAAGGACAATCTTTAGAGATACCTGTATCAATAATCTTTTGGAGGATACTATCTCTTAAAGCGTAATTTTTCTCAGGATTTTCTCGAAACTCTGCAATCAAATCTCGTAAAATCATCAATTCTTTATATAATCCCGCTCGTCCGTAGGGAGGCACATTATGGGAAATTAACACCCCATAGCCGCGACGTTTAGCTAGGATAGATTCCGAGGGATTATTAGCAGCATAAATATATAAATTCGGTAAATCTCCTAATAAAATATCTGACCAAGAATAACCAGTATTTCCTAGTGGTGAACCGGGCAGCCATTCGACAGTTCCGTGCATACCAAAATGAATGATCGCATCGGTCTTAAAATCTTTCTGTAACCACTGATAAAAGGCTGCATACTGAGGGTGAGGAGTTAAATCTTTTTCAAACATTAACCGCATCGGATCCCCGGCAATTCCTAAAGGTGGCTGGACTCCAATCCAGATATTACCTAACTCAATTCCCCCTAAATGATACTGGTTGCCAACAGTTTTTATCCCCGCATCTTTCAGAGATTTCCAGTGTTTTTCAATGCGAGAGGTTAACAGATAACCTAGCCAATTTTCTAAAGTTTCTATCGATAAACGATTTTGTTTAGAGAGATTTTCATCATCGGCAAATTTAACTTTTTGAATAATTTCTTCCCCGTCTTCGGGAATTGTTCCCACATGATAACCCTGCGCTTGTAAAGCTTGTAAAAACTTAACTAAACTCCGGGGAACATTTAATAAAGCTGCCGTACCAACTGCCCCATAACCCGGGGGAAATCCATAGAGAATGATGGCTATTTTGCGTTCTTGCGGAGGGGTTTTATGTAACTTAATCCAACTGTTTAAACGTCCAGTTAAACGCTGTAATCTTTCGGGGATTAAATAGATAGTTTCCCCCACTAATCCCCCCAGAGGAATCGTATCAATTGCTCCATCTAATTCAGGTAAAGCGTATAGAACCACACTCTGTAAACCACCGATTCCCTGTCTTGTCCAAGAATAAATATCTTGAATCAATAAAGGGGCAGCGATAAGATAAGGAATATTTTTAGCGGACAGAATTCGTTTAGCCACTTCTACCTGTCTTCCTGCTTCCATAGAACCCGCAGGACCCCCCACCAAAGGAAAGCCAATCGTCGAAACAATTGCATCTACTGTCACCGCATCTTCACTTAAAGAAGGAGTTTCAATAATTCCTTTTTTTCTTTGCTGAATTTCGTAGTCTGTGGTTAACCAATCCCGAACAATTGTATGGCCTTCTACTCCGTTAATAAACACGGGTAGGGGAATTAAATTAGCCGTTTCAAAATGACGGATTAATTGATTAATATAGGGTAGTTTACTGATAACGTGCTTCCGATAAAGCAGCAGTGCCACCACTGGTTTATCAAGAGATTTATTTTTTTTATACCAAGCTAAATATTCTTGGGGAGTGAGAAAATAACCCTGATAATCGGGGTGTAATAGTCCCTTATTGGGAGTTTCGATAACTTCGGGTATTTCTCGTACTTTTAATCCTAGATATTTTTGGGCAATTACCCAACACATAGCGGCAACATTTTCCGTTCCTCCCGCATTCCAATAACCGTAAATAATTAACCAGTTACGCAAATCTTGAACTTTTTTAGCGGGAATAAATTTCAGTAGTTTCGGACCGGTTTTGAGGAAACTAAGATAACCAGCTAACTTATCTTCTTCCTTGCCACTGGAAAATTTACTCAAGATAAATTGAATTGGTTTTGGCATTCCTTTTGGTTTATCCCCGATGGCAAATTCTCCCAAACGGGTTAAACTCATTAACTCTAAAGCAGACTCAAAAACTAAGCGAATGGGAATCTGTGCCGCTCGTTGCCGCAGCCAAGTAACTTGATCGTAATCGAAGATCAAACTAGCAAAAAAAACGTCGGCAGTGGCTAAAGCTTGCTCGACTATTTCCGGTTCGCTAGTCAAGGATTTATCGCTAAATACTTTTACTTCTAAATCGGGACATTTAGAACTAGCCAACAGGCCCGATTGCCGATATAAATTCCTGTTAAAGGTTTCAAAGCCAACAATTAAAACAATGCTTTTCATAAGAATATATTTTTAGACCAATCAGGGTGGGTTATCCTGCCTGAAAACACCCCCTGAAATGATCATAACGACAAATTAATAATAACTGCCGGATTTGCGATGATGGATAGCGGTTAAACCCTGGTGTAAAACCTTGCCTTTTTCTGCGATCGCATAAATCAGCCAATGATCACCGCACTCCATTCGTTGTTCTACCCGACATTCCAGATAAGCGAGCGCTTCGGCCAGAATCGGCCCACCGTTCTCAGCTTTAGTGGTTTCGATATTAGCGAAACGATCTTCCCCTGGAGTAAAAGGTTTAAGAAAATGTTTCATTAAAGCCAAATGTTGACCTTCTTGGAGGATATTAAGGACAAAAGGCGTACCGCTATAAAGCAGAGACTCGATCGCTCGTTCTTTCGCCACGGCAATAGTCAATCCGGGGGGGGTGAACGTCGCTTGCGACACCCAAGAGGCTAACATGGCGCCGCGCAATTCCCCCAATTCGCAGGTGACGATACAGAGAGAACCCACCAAACGGCCCAGAGCCTGCGATCGCCGATCGCTTTGGGATTGGTTAACATTAGTTTTCGGTTGTCTGCTTTTGCGAGCTTTTTTGACTGCTTGAGCGAAATCGGTTCCCGCTTCCTCACAGGTCTTTAAAATTGCCTCCGTGGGCTTAAATTTAACCCGAATTGGCTCAAAACCGAAGCGATAGCCGCCATCCCGGAATTTACCTTCCAAAAGATCGATCGCTTCACCACTCCAACCGTAGGAGCCAAAAACCCCCACCAGCTTGCTTTTATCGCCATTGGACAGGGTAATCCCCAAGGCGGTTTGGATGGGAGTGGGTGCGTGTCCTCCCAAAGTGGGGGAACCAAAGATAAAACCGACACTTTTTTCGATCGCCGTTTTGATCTCGTCTGGTTCGGCGAACTCGGCATTAATCGCCGTGACTGCTACTGCCGCTTTCGTGATCCCCATGGCGATCGCTTGAGCGAGGGTGGCGGTGTTGCCGTAGGCACTAGCATAAATCAGGGCGATTGTCAACTCTTGGGACTTTTGTACTGCTAACCATTGTTGATAGGAAAGGGTCAATTCGTGCATCCCGTAACGCACCAGAGGACCGTGACCAACGGCATAAAATAAGGGCGATTTAGGGGCTAATTTCTCCAAAGCGTTGCTAATTTGGCTGGCATAGGGAGCCATGAGACAATCAAAATAATAACGCCGATCTTCGTTATAAACGCTCCAACCCTCATCAAAAATTTGGTCGCCACAAACGTGCGCTCCGAATAATTTATCGGTGTAGAGAATCTCAGTTTTGCTGTCGTAGGTACAGAGTTGATCGGGAAATCTGGGGTTAGGAGTGGGGATAAATTCTAATTGATGGTTTGCTCCTAAATTTAATATTTCTTCCCCCTTGACAACGAACAGATTTAATGCTTCGGTTTCGAGAATTTTTTTCAGGGAAATTGCCCCCGGATTAGAACAAACAAAAGTGACTTGAGGAGCGATTTCTAAAAGTGCCTTGAGGGTGACGGCACGATTGGGGTTAACGTGACCGAGGATAATATAATCAATAGTTTTCGGATCGATTCTTTTAGTTAAAGCCTCTAAAAATATAGCCGAGAATGATTCCCCCGGTGGATCAAAAAGAGCGACCTTTTCACTTTTAATCAGATAACTATTGGCGGTGGTTCCCTTTTGTAATCCGTATTCGATCTCGAATTTTAACCGGTCCCAAGTGCGGGAACGAAAGACAAAAGTATCGGCGGCGATCGGTGCTACTTGTACATCTCTCGGTTTGACAATTGCATTATTCATAATTTTAGTTACCAGTTATCAGTTAAGTAGTCAAGTAGTTAAGCGGCAACTTGAGGCTGTGATCATTTTTTACTAGGCAAGTTTGGCATCAAAGTCAACACTTGATTTTTGACTAAATACAGCCTTTTATCGCTGGGGACGAGTGGGGAAATTTATAGGTTATCTTGCCAGCCGGAAGGACATCAATATCTAAAGTACACTATCTCTGGGAAGAAACCTAGCTTCTAGCAATTTGCTCGCGGGTAACGATACCCCTCTGGGGGGATTTGCCAGTCTATTGAGAAATTCTAAAGGGAAGGTGATCCCCAGAAGCGAGGTGCTAGTCTGAGGAAAACCCTGCTCTCTCCCTATCAGGCAAAGTTTTTATGAGCTATCAGCACTCGTCTTTTGACTGCACTAGCGCCAATTTTGAGAAAGCCGCTTTGACTCATTTTCGCGCTCTTGTGGCTTTTTTACCGGATAATTGCCGTGTTTACCGACAAACCTGGGAATTCTCTACGGTTCTCTGTCTCGATTTTCTAGCCTGTTTGCAGGGACTAGCAATCACTCATCAAAATTTCTCCCATCTAGTTAGGGTGACACAAGAACTGGGTTTAGGTCAAGCAATTATTTTGAAAGTAGGCAATAAAATCGTTGAGTGGCATCGTTTAACAGTCTAGAAAAAAATCGGCTCTCTCTGTTCTTTGTGTCTCTGTGGTTTATCTTTAACGCTTATAACTACCTCTTACCTCTGGGTGCATCTCATTTTTGCACTCTCAAAAATTAATTATGCAAGAACTCTATAGTAGGGTTGATTCATGAATCAACCCTACCCAAACCCTAGAGCGCATTGGTTTTTCGGTGGGATGCTTACAGGCAGCTGCTGATATGTCTGTAATAATTTAAGGGTCACTGATAATTGCTGATTGTCGGTATTTCTGCAAATGTGAGAGGCACCCCTTGCCTCTTGTCTATCCTAACCAAGAAGTTAATTTTGTCCTATCTAGAACTGTTTGAGTCTAGAAAAAGCCCCGATAATTTGACCAAGGCTAATACCACCATCATTAGTGGGAACAGTTTGCTGCCAGTAGGGTTGAAATCCCGAAGCTTGTAGGCGATTAATTGTTCTTTCCGTCAGATAACGATTTTGAAAACAGCCTCCCGTCAGGAGAATTTTTTCTCTACCTATTTGGTGAGCAATTTCTACAATAATCTCACTTAAACTATTATGAAATTTAGCGGCAATTATGCCGATTTGTACTTGTTTTTCTAAATCCTCAACAACTCCTAAAATTAGCTGATTCCAATCAATAACTATGGGTGAGTCAGCTGATAAAGAAAAATTATAATATTCTTCCGTTTTAATGCCATCAAGGGCAAATTCTAACTGCATTGCTGCCTGTCCCTCAAAACTTAATTGATAACATAAACCTAGAATCGCCGCCACACCATCAAACAAACGCCCGACACTAGAAGTTAAAGGACAATTAATTTTTTTGGTTAACATTTGCCTAAAAATCGACCATTCCTGTTCACTAAAAGCTGATTTTATCCTATCGGTATTTTCCATAACTTCTAGTAATCCTAAAGCCACTCGTCTGGGTTCTTTAACCGCTTTTTCTCCTCCCGGTAATGGCCAGGGTTTAAAATGGGCGACTCGCTGCCAAGAATCGGCAGCAATATGGATAAATTCTCCCCCCCAAATTGTGCCATCTAAACCGTATCCTGTTCCATCCCAAGCAACCCCTAAAACTGGAGGTTGTAGCTGATGTTCTGCCATGCAGGATAAAACGTGAGCGTAATGGTGTTGAATGGGAATAACGGGTAAATTTAAACTATAAGCGTACTTGGTTGCTAGATATTCAGGATGGGCATCACAGGCGATAATTTCCGGTACAAACTCGTATAATTTTTTTAAACTATCGAGGATATTTTCAAAATGATTAACGGCATTAACTGTATCTAAATCGCCGATATGTTGACTAATAAAAACTTGATTTTTTTGATAGATAGCCACGGTATTTTTAAAATAACTTCCCACGGCCAGAATCGGGGGAAAATCTCCATCATTAACTTTAACAGGAAAGGGAGCATATCCCCGCGCCCGCCGCAAAATCATCGCTTTTCCCGCCATTTCCCTGATAATAGAGTCATCCACTGGTCGAAGGATGGGACGATTATGAACTAGAAATAAATCGGCGATAGTTCCCAATTTTTCTAAAGCTTCTTTTTCCTCGATACAGATGGGTTCATCGGCTAGATTACCACTGGTTGCTACGATAGGAAAGCCTAATTCTGCCAATAAAAGATGATGTAGGGGAGTATAGGGTAACATGACTCCTAGATAGGGATTACCCAGAGAAACGGCAGCAGAAAGATAATTTTTTCGCTGTTTAATCAGGACAATTGCCGCTGCAGGAGACTGCAATAATTGCGATTCTAAAAAAGATACATAACCGTGGTTTTTCACTAAATCAAGATTAGGATACATCACGGCAAAAGGCTTATCCGGTCGCTGTTTACGTTGTCGCAATTTTTGCACTGCTTCCGTATTTCTTGCATCGACGACTAGGTGAAATCCTCCTAATCCTTTGATCGCCATAATTTTTCCCTGTTCAATTGCTCTAGCAGTAGCGATTAAAGCTTGATTTTTTTCCGCTAATACACATCCTTGACTATCTAAAAGACTAATTTGGGGTCCGCAACGAGGACAGGCATTCGGTTGGGCATGAAAACGGCGATCCAGAGGGTTTTCGTATTCCCTTTGACATTCGGGACACTGATTAAAACCCCTCATAGTTGTGGCACTGCGATCATAGGGCAAACTCTCGATAATACTGTAGCGAGGACCGCAGTTAGTGCAGTTAGTAAAAGGATAGCGATAACGACGATTATTAGGGTCAAAAATATCGGCTAAACAATCGGGACAAGTGGCTAAATCGGGCAGAACAATTGTATTCTTTTCACCGCCGCTGCTAGGACGTATGCTAAAGTTTTGATAACCGACGGGATTTAACCATTGAGTCTCAATATTTTCAATTAGCGATCGAGGTGGTTTTTCTAAAGATAATCGAGTCAAAAAAGTTTCTAGTTTGTCTCGATTGCCCTCGACTTCAATAAAAACTCCCGCTGCTGTGTTATTCACCCAACCGGCTAAGTTTAATTCCGTTGCTAATCGATAAACAAAAGGACGAAAACCGACCCCTTGTACTGCCCCGCGCACAATTAAAGCTAATCGCTGCTCGGATTGAATGCTCTGATTATTCATAAATAATTTAACGGAGAAATCATCAAATCTATCCCTGATTACTTTTCCCGTTATACTAAACTTTCACTAATCACCCGACAGCATTCTTCCACACTGGCCCTTTTTTCCATAGCTATCACTAAAGCTTGATAGGCAGTCTGTTGTTTTTCTAAAAGAGTTTTTGCCTGTAATAAACTCCAGCGCTCTTTTTGGGCATAATTATTCTCGGAAACCCCCGCTAATTTTAAGGCCGATTGCAGATAAAATCGATCGCTTTCTCCCCCTGCCGCTTTACCATAAACTAAGGTTTCGGCAGCAATTCCCGCCATCCACACCGTGGAAATTCGCTCTAAAAAAGCAGGAAAATCAGTAAAGTTCTTGACTTTTTGCTCTAAATCTGCTAGGTCAAATTGAACACCGCCGACTCCCTCCTGGCCTTGACGAAAGGCTTCCCAAGCGGTCAAACTATAACTGGCGATCGGAATGCCCAAAATATAAGCGGTGAGAAAATGTCCGGCTTCGTGGTAAATAACTCTTTGACGGTGTTTACTAGGAGAAAGAGCATCCAGTAGTAAAGTCACGCCCCGGTTATTAAAGGTGAGAGTATCAACGGTAACTAATCCCAAGAGGCTAAAAGTAGCCAAAGCGGGGACAAAAGGCGAAATAGACAGCAAAGGGGTGACAAATACGGAAAGAGTGATCGAAAAAACGGTAATCGCGATCAGATTTAAAGCTGTCTGTTCCATAAAAATTAATAAAAATATACAAATGCTTAATACTATGTTACATTGCCTAGTTTTATTTTCCCCGAATTAACCAACCAATTACCCCACCCACAACAGCAGTCACAATCGATATACCGATCTGTTTCCAGTTTTTTACCTCCCCAATTTTTTCGGCTAAATCGGGAATTTTTCCCACGGATGCCTCGATGAGTTGCACTCTTTCATTTAAACCGGTGATTTTTGCGTCTAAAGTCCTGATTTCTCCCTTAATTTCCGTCTGTCCTATCTCTAAGACCTGAATTTCTCTTTTGATCTCTCCGATGCTATTCTCGATCGCTTTTTGTCCATTCTCCAAAGAGGTTAAACGAGTTTCGATCGCTTTTTGTCCACTCTCCAGAGAAGTTAAACGAGTTTCGATCGCTTTTTGTCCATTGATAATCAGATTTTCTAACCTTTTTAGGTCATTTTCCGTAAAAGCCGTCATCAGCTAAACTCCTAATAGATTAATTTTTTCTCGTCTTGAGATTGAGTCGATCGTTGACTAATTTAATTATGGAGTCAAAATCAAGCTGTTACCCATTGATAGTTCTAGGTTCGACGCGGCAATAGGGATTTAGGGTGATAGGCAAATTTCCCCCACTTCCCCAATTCCCCACTTCCCCTTTAGCATAAATAAACATTATTGTTTTCCTGTATGGATAACTTTTATTGATGAATATTGATCGCACTATCCAAGAGGCAATAGGGATTTAGGGTGATAGGCAAATTTCCCCCACTTCCCCACTTCCCCATCTCCCCTTTACCATAAATAAACATTATTGTTTTACTGTATGGATAACTTTTATTGATGAATATCGCTCGCACTATCCAAGAGGCAATAGGGATTTAGGGTGATAGGGAAATTTCCGCTAAATCCCTCACCTCCCCACTTCCCACACTCCCTACTCCTGTCTCCTGTCTTCTAAATTCTGCTGTATTGTTTCCCCTCATGAATATTGATCGCACTATCCAACTAGCTCATCAATTAGCGGACACTTCTGGAGAGATTATCCGGCGCTATTTTCGGCAGCCCCATCTAGAAACCGAGACAAAACTCGAGCAAGTTTCCTCAATAGTAACAATCGCCGATCAAGAAGCTGAGGAGGCGATGGTGGCGATTATTCGGCGAGAATTGCCTGAAGATGGCGTTATTCGGGAAGAAGGAGCTAATATTCCCTCCCAAAGTGGTCGTTATTGGGTATTGGATCCGATCGATGGCACATCCTCTTTTGTCAAAGGATTGCCTATTTTTGGGACTTTAATCGGCCTAGTGGCAGAAAATCAACCGATTTTAGGAATTGTCGATCAACCGATTTTAGGCGATCGCTGGTTAGGAGTGAAGGGAAAAGCGAGTCTTTATAATAACCAGATGATTGTTAATCCCTACCGTCAAGATCGGGAACTTGTCTTAAAAAATGCCTGTTTAGCCTCCACCACCCCCTTAATGTTTATCACAGAACGACAACAGGCGATCGCTCGTCAGCTGCAAAGCGTCTGTAAACGTACCGCTTTTGGGGGTGATTGCTATAACTATATGATGTTAGCCACCGGCTGCACTGCCATGCCGATGGTAATCCTAGAATCAGACCTGAAATACTACGATTTTTGTGCTTTAATCCCGATTATTGAAGGTACGGGCGGAATAATTAGCGATTGGTCTGGTAGTCCCCTAAAAGCTGATTCTAGCGAAGTTTTAGCCGTCTCTAATTCCGGTTTATGGCGGCAGGTTTTAGAACAAATCAGCAGAGTGGGTTAGTGCGAATGCCAAGATAATTAATCAACAGCTAACCCACCCCCGCAGCAATTAAACGGTGGCTAATTGAGGTTGGGGACGTTTGCTGTTACGGATACCTTCGATCGCCGTCCCGTAATCGGGGGCATTAAATACCGCCGAACCTGCTACAATCGCATTAGCACCCGCTTCGAGAACTTGCCAAGTATTAGCCGGTTTTAAGCCGCCATCCACTTCAATCCAGGGATCCAAGCCTCTTTCATCGCACATTTGACGTAATTGACGGATTTTGGGGACAACTTCCGGGATAAAACTCTGGCCACCAAAACCGGGGTTAACGCTCATAATTAGGACTAAATCGCACAAATGCAGCACATATTCGATTAAATCTAAGGGAGTGGAGGGATTTAATACCACACCCGCTTGTTTACCGAGTTCGCGGATTTGGCAAAGAGTACGATGGAGGTGGGGAGAAGCATTATGTTCAGCGTGAACAGAAATAATGTCAGCACCCGCTTTCGCAAAGTCAGCCACATATTTTTCTGGTTCCACGATCATTAAATGCACATCTAAAGGTTTTTTCGTATAGGGACGAATAGCGGAGACAATCAGGGGTCCAATGGTGATATTCGGGACAAAACGACCATCCATCACATCAACGTGAATCCAATCTGCTCCTGCCTTATCCACAGCCTCGATATCGGCTCCTAATTTACTAAAATCCGCCGATAGGATCGAGGGAGAGACAACGATCGACTTCGAGCTTCCGTTTTGGGTCATGGCTAACTATAGAATTTCGTGTTTATATTTTCGTAACAATCTTATCAGCAATCAGTGATCAGTGATCACTAATCGGATTTGAGTTTTCAGTCGGGGTAATCCCAGAGCATTTTGTATAAATTGTAACAGACAAAAATTTGTGATTGTTGTAAGACAATAACCGCTACTGACAATCAAGCATTTCTACTCTAAAATAAAAGATATTGCCATCCCTGTTAGGGAATTTATTAGAAACTTGAGGTATATAAGTGTGACATAATCACAGTTTCGCATTTAACCTTCATAACCTGAAATATGAATATCATTGACGCTTTAAATCTCAAAAAACCCCAAGATTACCCCTCTAGAGAAGCTTATCAGCAAGACGTTGTCAAAGCGGTACAGGTCTTAATGCGTTTAGGTATTATGGATAGTCCCTCGGCCGATTTAACCGGTTCCCTAGACTCTATCCTTGAGAAATTACAAGAGGATGAACTGGCTATCTACGGTAGAAAACGCAGTAAACAAGAAATTATCGCCGATTTAAAGCAAGTTAATAGTGAAATTGCCGAACTCGATCGAGAAATAGCTGACTTAGAATGGCAAATTGCGCTCAAAAAAGCTGAAATAGCCGTTAATGAGGTTTTTTATCTTGATTCTGTTTCGGTTTCTCCAAACTGAGCGCAATAATCATCCGCACTAATAAACTTCATCGTGAGTCCCAATTGACTCTAAAAGAATTGCCTGTTTCTGCTCATATTCAACGAATTTAAAGACAATTCTTAAATCATAGCCCACACTACAAGCATAAGAATCTTTAAGCTCCCCTTTTAATTTGTGTGTTCTTAATCGAGGTTGAAATGGATCTACGGATAATAAAGCTAAAGTTTCTTGGATATTTTGAGCTAAAAAAGCCTGTTTTTTCACAATTTTTCGAGCATTTCTAATAAATATATTGGAGCGTAATAAAACAAAATTCACGAAAGGATTTCCTCCATGATTTGTTCAGGTGTCAGGGGTTGACATTGACCTTGTGCAAATTCTTGTTGAGCTTCTTGAACATCTCTAATCAACTCTGTTCTTTTTTGATCTCGAAGACGATTCTGTAAGATATGAATGAGATTTTCTTGATCTTCAAGGGGAAGTTGCTCGGCTGCTTCTAAAATCTCTGCAAAGGTTGTTTGTATTGCCATTTTCTTAAGGGGCGATCAATTAAACTATCTAGAATTTACAATCAAGGATAAAAATAGCGATAGTTACCGTATAAACATTCATTATATCGACATTTTTTTTCTAGTCAACTATTTATAACTAACTATATTATGCCCAAACTTATATCCCACATTCCGCACCCTAGTCGTTGAAATCAAAAGTTGCTCTAGCCCTTGTATAGTAAGACTTTTAGCGATTACTAAGAATTATGAAGTGTCACACTCTAGTCAGCGATCGCCAGCTTAATGAGAGTTTATCTCAATAATTTGGTATCAGAGCTATCAGATTTTTAGGGCTAATTGTGCATCTGCTGGGCAAACAAATTAGCCTGTAATTCAGAGCCGGCAATCGTTTTGACGATTTAGATAAAATTTTCAATGTGACACTTTAGGGTGCGGAATGTGGGTTATATATACAATCAATATATACATAACCTATATGTATAATATATACATAACGAACGCCTGTTCCCCAGTTTTAAGAATTGCCTAGGGGACAATTCATAATTATAAATCAGCAACGCCGAGAATCGAACCTATAATGGAGAGAAGTATTCTTCAGAGTCAACAATATGTCACTTAGTGAACTGTTGCCCACAGTTAATCAGTTATCTCGCCAAGATAAGCTTCGACTCATTCACTTTCTGCTCCTAGCAGTCGCCAAAGAAGAGGGATGCAGCCTAGAACCAACTAGAGAACCCGATCCGGAAAATGTACTGCTTGAGCAACTCGCATCCACTGAAGCCGTGCTATGGTCGCCTCAAACCGATAGCGCAGCAGTGCAGGCATTGTCGGAGCTTCTGATTGCTGCAAAGGGAACATCCAATGCTTGATGGACAACGCTATTCATTTACTGAACGAAGAGACAACCTAGGGCGATTTAGCCGTTACAATGCTTGAAGATAATCGGCTTTGCCGCAATCCAGATATGAATGCTAATTGTGCAAAGTATCCACAAGTTAACTTGGTTCGGAGTTTGAAGAATTGCTCAGAAGACAATTCATAATTAAAATCAGCCAAGCCGAATCATCTAAGGACTAATATGAATTTGACTGAGAATATAACGCAAGCGATCATAATCATCCTTAAGTAAAACACTTAACTGTCTGCCCACATTCACTAACCATTGTCGATCGGCTTGACGCAATTGATACATCTGACGGATAGAAGCAGCTGCCAAAGCTTCCACGGGAGTATTTTTGACCTGTAATAAAATTCGTAAAAAGTCTAATTGTTCACTAAAATAAACCACTTCTAACGACTCACATTGATAAACCGCCTGATGAATTTGTGGGGGACGGGGAGGAATATATTGATAGATATAACCTCGCCCGGCACCATTGCCATTAAATTGTCCGGGTAAGGTTTCAAAACCGACAATAGTTGCCCGAAATTCCGTTTTTAACATAGCGAAAATCTGCGGCTGTTGTTCCCGCAATTCAGCCAAAGATAACCCCAAAGCTCTAGCGCGATGTACCGAATCGATGGGGGCAGTGGTGGCAAAGGTGACAATCCCAAAAATCTTATTACCCGTTTCTTCATCGTAGGCTTTTACCCAACTACCAAAAGCGGGCATAAAAGGAAAGTTTAACTCCTCTGGTTCCAAACATTGCGCTAAAAACTCGGTCGTCGTCGTCTCAATAACTTCGGCGATATGATCGGGATGGCGGTTATCCGTGGCCAATTGCGGTAAGGGTGGACGCATGGTTATTTTTTGCCTTTAGCTGGGGCAATAATTACTTCTTCTAATTCCGAGAGATTAAAGGTGACTAACTTATCCCAGTTGCCCCCCTCAAAAAGAACGGCCACTTTCCCATCGCTTAAACGCTGGGCTAAACCTTCAAATTTATAGTAGGTATCATCGGGATTGGTGACTCGAACGGTACTACCTGGCAAAATCATAGGATTGACGACGAAATTATAATTACTGTCTTTTAGCTTATCAAAAATTAGTTATCGCTCGTCGGTCGTCGGCCGGCAATAAGAGGCATGAGGGGATTTGGCATCATCCCCGGACGAAAGGCTGTTTACCGATAACTGAAAAAAGCTCCCCACTTCCCCAACACTGAATAATAGGTTCCCATCTCAGTGATCTGCGCTACCATTCGGGGTAAATTCAAGCGATCTCCAGACACCTATGATCAAGGTTCTCCTGTTGAATGCCTCCTAAGAACCGCTAAATATTACCAGTTGGTGGCGCGCGATCTTTTTATTGTTGAAAGGAAAAGCTGAATCCCTAGAACATAGCGGAAAAGTGGTTTGTCGTGACTTACCCCTACCTTCTGTTATCCGTCTTAGGCAATACGTCCCTGTTCTCTACCCGATCAGGCGATCGCAATTCGTTCTTCAGGCGACAATTGTTGTACTGCTTAAATAAGCTGTTCTAAAGTTAAGGGAATGGTTCTCATCGATTTTGCTTTATTTATAATTTGCTCTATTCAACCCTCAACCCCAGCCACAGGCGAGCGCACTAACTCGTAGAGTGAGCTTTTCGATAGCGTAACGCACCAATTTAATAATAAAGTTAGTGCGTGGGGTGCGGATTGTTAATTTGAGTTTTTTATCAAAGATAATCGCCGTCTAACACACCCTACAAGATCGGCGTACTGCTAGGCAGTGCCTTCGGCATCGCACTCAATAAGTCATTGGGGGGACAAATTTAATATTTTTCCTTGGGTTGACTCTAAAATTGAATCTCGGATAAAAGAACTAGCATTAGTAATCTCTAGGCCAATTAATTCTCCTAAATCATTAAGTTCAGCCGTAATATTTGGATTAATTTCTACACTGTTAGCTTCTGGTTCATCAGAAATAGTTAAATGAAGAATGTCTTCTTGTTCAAAGTATCTCATTTTAGGTTTGCTCATGGATAGTATATCTCCCAGTTGTTAGGCGAAATCGAATTTGTTGGCGTGTTGTCGCATGAATGGTGACAGGAGTTATAAAATTATCATCGTATTCATAAGGAATAATTACTAAACGATTATCATGCTTGCCTACGGCAATAAGACGACCCGTTTCAGTATCGTAGTACCTTTCTCCAGAGTATTTGAGAATCTCTTCTATTTTAGCAAGTTCAAATCCTCTCAGTTTGGCTCGATATTGTAAGTAATCCGACCAGATAATATTCGGCATTATGAGCAGACTTTGCTAATTATCTGTTATCTATTTTAATCTAAATTCTCCTTCCCAAACCCCCAACACCGTAACCAACCGAAACCATAACCTTAAGGGTGGTGCGTTCCCCAATATCACATCATGTCGCAGTCGCAAAGGTTTCAGGGAACGCACCCGACAAGATCGGCGTACTGCTAGGCAGTGCCTTCGGCATCGCACTATTTTCACCTTCCCAATTATATCTTATTCGGTAACACAGAATGATAAAGTTGGTGCGCGGGGCGCGGATTGTTAATTTTGGTGTTTTTACCGAATTGGTAACCGCCTAACGCACCCTACAAGATCAGCGATCGCATTAAATACATTTTATTTACCTCAATAACTCTGTTGCTTCTTTTAAGACTTGAGTAATTTCAGGTTTTTGACAACTAATTACATCGTTTGGGAAATGCTTGTGATGGGTAAAAGTAGAGAGATTGGGAAAGTG
>NZ_JADBSZ010000250.1:0-12528 GCF_020246425.1 Microcystis sp. M079S1 | reverse complement strand
GAGGGATCGGGGGTAAAATTCAGGTACTTTTTCCCTGAAAATTAGGTAATTGACCCCCTCAAAATCGGTAAAACCCCACACCCTACACCCTACACCCCACACCCTGCCCCCACCAACAAACTTTTTCAGCAGACCCTAATTCGATCACTTGTTCGTTGCTTAAGGTTAAGTTCGGCATAGGTCGCTTCTAGACAATAGCATGATTAATCAGTTTAATACGGGTCTCTAGCCGGCTCGTGGGTGGGGGGACTGATCGCTAACGAGAAAAGTCATGATCTAGAAATTCTTGAATCGTTAAAATTGGGATTTCTCGAAATGGATTTAAAACTAATAGATCAGAATCACCGCTTACAATACAGGTAGCTTGACCATCGATCGCTAGTTCTAAATACTGATTATCTTTCTCATCTCTGCAAACCTTGATTTTCTCTCGAATCACGACAATTTCCGCGGTTCTTTCTATCGCCGTTATAAATAGCCGCCTTTTTGCTGAGGAGGCATATCTATCGAATTTGGGACGATTGAAAACAGTGATCAATTCTAACAAAGTAGATTCGGACATTAAAAGCTTGCCGATATTTTGGGCTTTGTCTAATGCCTGACGAGCTTTGCCGTTTTTCGACAGAAGCGCGCTTACTAAAACGTTGGTATCGAGAATAAAAGAATATTCAAGGCTCATTTAGTAAAGATTCTAAAATTTCGGGGGTTAATCCTCTAGCTTCCGCCTCATCACTAATTTCGTCCATTAGTTTTCTCAAGAAATCGATATCGCTGTTAACTGGCTTTCTAATTAGCAAATCGACAAGAACCCGGACGCGTTCTTGTTCCTCCGGGGATGCGGATTGATAGACTTCTGCCGCTTCGGGACTGACTTCGATCGAAATTTTGCTCATATTATTAAGGCTCATTCTTGCTGTGCTTCGGGGAGTTGTTTGAATAAGTCGATAACTTGTTCGTTGCTTAAGGTTAAGTTCGGCATAGGTCAATTCTAGACACCAGCATGATTAATCAGTTTAACACCGGTCCTTAATGGAGAAGGTTTTCGGTTCGCCTACACCTTCCGGGCTTCGATCGGTTAGAATCGAGAAATTATCGGCCTAGAAAGTCCTTTCATCTTCGCGCTTGCCGTAAAATTATGATTGTCTCTCTCCAAGAAGCTCAAGCCAAACTGCCCGAACTGATATACAATCTCAAACCGGGGGAAGAATTGTTGATTACCGATAATAATCTCCCACTAGCCAAATTAATCGGGCAAACCCCCACATCTCCCCAACGTCCGGGGCCTGGCCTATGTAAAGGAATGATTACCATCGTGGCCGATGATGAAGAACACTTACAAGACTTCGCGGAGTATCTGCATTGAAATGTCTAATCGATACCCATACTCTGCTTTGGTACACACTCAACGAATCCCCACTAAGTAGCGCCGCCCATCAACTAATTATTAACCAAAATAACGAAATATTAATCAGCCCAGCATCCTATTGGGAAATCGCCATCAAAATCAGTATCGGTAAACTCATTTTACATCAATCTTACAAAGATTTTATCGACGTATGCCTTAATCAATATCAATTTAATATCCTTGCCATCACACCAGAACATACGGATGCGCTGATCACCCTTCCTTTTTATCATAAAGACCCCTTTGATCGCCTTCTGGTAGCTCAAGCCATTGTTGAAAATATTCCGATTATCAGTGTAGATACTATTTTAGATCGGTACGGTATTCAACGTCTTTGGTAGGGCGATCGTTTTTCTCAACCTATCGGAAAACTCGACACTATAACCCCTTTCTAATCCCTCGATTTGATGTTTTTCTACCAATTTCCCACGTCTCCTGCGGATAATCTTGCTTCGCGAATATCTTTTAATAAAATCCCATTGAGTAAAGTTCATAATTCATGGTTATTATTTCGATCTAAAAAGTCCAAAAAGTCTTTTGCTTTCACGATCTGAATATTTTGATATTCAACCAGTGAAAGAAGATGTTTGTCTCCCGTGATAATATGGGTAGCCTTGCCAGCGATTGCACATTCTATGATCATATCGTCATCGGGATCATTGGGAACGGCTCTAAGTGTTCCACCTATAGAAACAATGCTAGAAGCATCACAAATTTCCTCAATGTATTTTCTAACTCGTTCTTCAGGAAATTTGATTTTTAGTAGAAGTTTTTCGGATAATTCGCCTAAAATCTCTGGACAAGTGACCGATCGAATCAGTTTGCTTTGGGCTAGGGAAAAACAACTATTCGGGCTACCGCTTTTAGAAAGCGCAGCAGATATGAGAATATTTGTGTCGAAGACAACAGTATAAATCACTACTTCTCATGAACGATTTCATCGATAAATTCTTCTCTTTCGTCTTCCGTCATGGTATCCCAATCGTAGCCGCGTTCTGCTGCGACGATTTTTGCCTGTTGGCTTCCGTAATCGGTTATAGCTTCCATATTTCCCCACTGACGCTGGATGAGGAATCTAAATAGTTCCTGTTGCTGTGCTTCGGGGAGTTGTTTGACTAATTCGATTACTTGTTCGTTGCTTAAGGTTAAGTTCGGCATAGGTCGCTTCTAGACAATAGCATGATTAATCAGTTTAACACGAGTCCTTAATGGAGAGGGTTTTCGGTTCGCCTACACCTTCCCCGCTTCGATCGGTTAGAATCGAGAAATTATCGGCCTAGAAAATCCTTTCATCTTCGCGCTTGCCGTAAAATTATATCTTTAACTAAATGGTGATCGCTAATTAATTATCGTAGTAAAGCTTGAAAACCTGCTTGAATAAAATGAACATCTGAAGTTAAAGCGTCGGTAATTTGATTTTCTTCCATAACAATAAAAGAAAAACAATCTACTAATCCCCAGCTTTTATCAGATCTTGATTCGTAGAGCTTTAAGCCTTTTTGAAAAAGAGTAGAAGTGATAGTAACAACGAATAAATTATCGGTTTGATAGCATTGCTTGATAAAGGCAGAAACCTTAGGACGATTGTAATGACTAAGAGCATTACCAACCTCCATAAAAATGGCTTCAGTAACCCAAACTGCTGTTGCATTTTTTACATAGGGGAGGAACTGCATAGCAATTTGATGATATTGATCATGAGGATTGAGAATTGCTTGGATAAAGACCGTATCTAAAAAAAGTTTGGACTTATTCATCGCTTATATTTCTTTTGGGAGTATCATATAAATAATGATCGTGTTCCCTTGACCAATCTTCTGGAGCTTCATAGGTGCCAGCCATTTCTTCTAACAGTTCCCAAGCATTTTTATGGTTATTTTCTAGTGGATCTTCCCGAGAAATAATTTGGATGATGTAATGGGTATTGGGTTCTAATTCAATCTTTTCTTCGGGACGGAAAACCATTCCATCATAACTAACTCGTAGATTTTTTATCATAATGGATTGTTGAGAAGTAATTCGATTACGGCCTACACAGTGCCTTAAGGCTAGTGTAACACACCCTCTCAACTATAACTGCCGTGCGATCGCACCCTCTTCTAGATGCCGATATTCTGCTAAAGATGGGAAAATATCAGTCCTGTAGGGTCAAGGTCGATCCTCGTGGGTGGGGAAACGGAGGGAATTTTCGGCCATGGTGACAACAGTAATCGTTTTTCCCAACCTATCGAAAAATCCGACACTATCATCCCTTTTGAGTTTTTATAGCACAAGTCGTCTTTTCAATTTTTATTCGACTTTTTTAATATATTTTAAATATTGATTTTTAAATATTCAGACAATTAGATGTAAAAAATTATTTGGGTTTATTTGTGTAAAGATAGATATAATACAGGCGAAACCGCTGCCATTTTATTAAAATATTACTAAATATTGTCAATCGTTGTCGTTTTATGGTATAATTGCCATGCAAGCATTACATAGATTAGCATGAGTCAATGAAACTACCAGAGTTTGATCGTGTCATTTACGAGTACAATCCATTATTCGAGGTGGTTTGTCAATTGACCTTTCCACCTATATTAAAAATATCTCATCAAGAACCTGTTGAATTTCAAGATGAGATCAGATTTCAATATCCACTTTTTGAACGTACTCAACCACAGATACCTCCTGAAATTGCCAAGGTCGTTCAACAATTTAATTTGCCGCTACCTAACAATAGTGCCTATATTTTTAAATCAGAAGATCAAAAATGGAACTTAGCTGTTGATAAAGATTTTATTGCGCTCACGACATCTGCATACGAAAGATACGAATATTTCAGGGAAAAATTGGAGTTCGCAGTTACAATTTTTGAAAGAATATATAAACCATCTTTTTACACAAGAGTTGGATTGAGATATCGAGATTTAATTGTACGTTCCGAACTACAATTAGAGAGTAAAAAGTGGTCAGAGCTAATCACAAGAAGAATTGCTTCAGAACTTTACGATTCTGATTTTTCTGCATCTATTCAATCGATAAACAAGAGTTTGGTTTTGAAAGTAGATAATGGACAGGTGAATTTTAATCATGGATTAGTATATGTTGAAAATACTAAAGCAAATGATGAAGAGGAAGCCTATCTATTAGATGCAGATTTTTACACAGAAAGAAAAATAGCGAGGGATGAAAATGTCTGGAACATACTCGATAGCTTCAACAAATCCGCCAGAAAGCTCTTCCGGTGCAGTATTAGCGAAACTCTCCACGACGCATTACGACCGACCAATGTCGATCCGTCCTAACAAAAGTCAAACCTCAACTGGTGATTTTCTAGTACATTTGTTAATTGATAGAAAAGCTGGTAGAACGATAACTGGAAACTATCCTAGTTTCGATCTCACGATGTCTGACTCTTCCTTATCTTTAACAACTCATTGGAGAGAATTTCCTCAAGACAAATTAATTGCACTTATTAAATGTCTGTTAATATTACAGTCTCTTCCTGAAGATGCGTTAGATGAATCGGTAACACAACTGGAAGACATTGCGAGTTTTTATTCTAATCTTAGTCCTGAGAAAATTGTACCTGTAATTCCAGCCAGTAGTATTAGAGGTAAATTGAGAGCGATACAGATTAGACAACCTATTATTTTAGAACCATAATTTGTTAGTCTGGATGTTTTATGGCCGATCACATCATTTATAAAAAATCGATTGAAGGAAGTGCGTTGAGACAAGGAGAAATACTTACTGATGTAATTCAATATAATCCAGTTGCCAGTGATCTATCTCAAGAATCAGAAGATGTTGCTTTTGATCCTATTTTACATCCTTTTGTCATTGTAGTCTCTCAAGATTGTGATTTAGATTGGGATTACCAAGCTAGACAACCTGATATTAATCAGCCTCATAAGTTACTAAACTCTGTAATCTTTTGTGAGATATCGTCAGCACAAGAAATTAAAGATATAGTTAGGAAGACTGACGCGTGGAACTTAATAAAAACTCAGCGAGATGAAAGATATTATTTTTTTGAAAAAATTACTAATAACTGTGATCTACAAAATGAAGGGGTTCAAGAACTAACGGCTGACTTTAAAAAGGTTTTTGGGCTAGATTCTAAAACAATATATCGTCAACTAGAAATTGGTATGGCGAAACGAAGAACGATATTAAGTAGTCCTTATCTAGAACATTTTTCTAAAAGATTTTATAATTTTCATGGCAGAATTGCTTTACCTTTTCAATACCAAAGCGAAAAGGAAGGTTGAATACTAACAATTTATCAGAATAACCACAGGAATAAACAAGGGGGCTGAATAAGCCCCCATAAAACCCTAACTACCGCCAATCCTTGCCACATCGCGGGCGTTGGCTTCAAAAGCCGCATCGAGGGCAGAATCGCCAGTTAAACCGGAATCTAACGCCTCTTTAATACACTGCAACATCCGCTTATAATCCTTGGGCATTACTTTAACAAACTTGGGCAACATTTCCGACCAATTTGCTAAAACTAGGGACGCTTTTTGACTTTGGGTGTAATCAGCATGGCGTTGAATTAACTCGCGTAAATCGTTGATTTCTTCCCCTTCTAGCGCCTCTAAAGCCACCATTTGGGTATTGCAACGAGTGGCGAAATCCCCCGACTCATCGAGGACGTAGGCGACACCACCACTCATCCCGGCGGCGAAATTGCGACCGGTGGGCCCTAAAACAACGACTTTACCCCCCGTCATATACTCGCAAGCGTGGTCGCCAACGGACTCAACCACCGTAGTCACCCCAGAGTTACGCACCCCAAAACGTTCCCCAGCAACCCCAGAAATATACACCTCACCACTGGTCGCGCCGTATAAAGCCACATTACCGATGATAATATTCTCCTCGGCCACAAAAGTGGAACCTTTGGGCGGATAAACGATGATTTTGCCACCGCTTAAACCCTTACCCACATAATCATTAGCATCCCCTTCTAACTCCAGTGTCACCCCTTTGGGAACAAAAGCACCGAAACTTTGCCCCGCGCTGCCCTGAAAATGGAGATGTACGGTATCTTCGGGTAAACCCTCCCAGTGACGTTTAGTGATTTCGTTGCCTAAAATCGTCCCCACCACGCGGTTAATATTTTTAATCGGTAGTGTCGCCTTGACTTTTTCGCCTTTTTCAATGGCATCTTTGCATAAATCCAGTAAAACGGTTATATCCAAGGACTT
Source organism: Microcystis sp. M079S1 (assembly GCF_020246425.1). NCBI lineage: Bacteria > Bacillati > Cyanobacteriota > Cyanophyceae > Chroococcales > Microcystaceae > Microcystis > Microcystis sp. M079S1. The sequence continues at coordinate 5,922 of NZ_JADBSZ010000250.1, read as the reverse complement.
ATCTAAACCGTGGTCCTGGGGAATCTGACAATAACGCCCTACCTCTGCATCTACCTCCGGTTGATAGAGAATCGGAGTTAGGTCAATTCCTTTCGCTTTCCAATGTTCTACAGCCTGTTTTGGCTCTAATACATCAGTTCGCCCCACCATTTCATTTAAGGTGCGGAATCCCAATTCGGCCATAATTTCCCGCACTTCTTGGGCGATAAATTTCATGAAATTCACCGTATATTCGGGATCTCCGATGAAATTCTTCCGTAATAACGGATCCTGAGTCGCTACCCCCGCCGGACAGGTATTAAGATGACAAACCCGCATCATAATACAGCCCAACGTTACCAGTGGCGCGGTGGAAAAACCGAATTCTTCGGCCCCCAATAGGGTCGCCACCACCACATCGCGGCCGGTTTTCATCTGGCCATCGGTTTCCACCGCAATGCGACTGCGAAGATTATTTAACACCAATGTTTGATGGGTTTCTGCTAGTCCCAACTCCCAGGGTAAACCCGCGTGTTTAATTGAGGTTTGGGGTGAGGCACCGGTCCCACCATCAAAACCAGAGATTAAAACCACGTCGGCGTGAGCTTTAGCGACTCCGGCGGCGATTGTGCCAACTCCCACCTCAGAAACCAGTTTTACGCTCACTCTGGCCGCACGATTGGCATTTTTTAGGTCATGAATCAACTCCGCGAGGTCTTCAATGGAGTAGATATCGTGGTGGGGTGGGGGAGAGATTAAACCAACTCCGGGGGTGGAGTGACGGACTTTGGCAATCCAAGGATAGACTTTTTTACCCGGTAATTGACCGCCTTCGCCCGGTTTTGCCCCCTGGGCCATTTTTATCTGCAATTCTCGCGCTTGGGAGAGGTAAAGACTGGTGACACCAAAACGGCCGGAAGCTACCTGTTTAATGGCACTATTTTTCGAGTCTCCCTGTTCATTTGTCCAAGTGTAGCGCTCGGAATCTTCGCCCCCTTCCCCGGTGTTAGACTTGCCACCGATACGATTCATGGCAATAGCGAGGGATTCGTGGGCCTCTTTGGAAATGGACCCGTAACTCATGGCCCCGGTTTTAAAGCGTTTCATAATCGCTTCAATCGGTTCCACTTCTTCGATGGGGATACTTTCCCGGTTTTTAAAGGTTAATAGTCCCCGCAGGGTGAAGAATTTTTGATTTTGTTGGTTGACCAGTTGGGAATATTTCTTAAAGAGGTCGTATTTGCCCAATTTTACCGCTTGTTGCAGGGTGTGAATGGTTTCTGGGCTAAAAAGATGGGCTTCCCCGTCCTTACGCCATTGATATTCACCGCCAATATCGAGGGTATGCACATTCACGTCCCGGTCGGGGAAAGCGTGGCCGTGTCTGAGCAAGGATTCTTTGGCAATAATTGCTAAATCGGCCCCTTCAATGCGGGAAGCTGTCCAAGTAAAATAGCGATCAACTACCGATCGATTTAAGCCAATAGCCTCGAATATTTGCGCCCCACGGTAGCTTTGCAGGGTGGAAATGCCAATTTTAGAGGCCACTTTAATTACGCCCTTGGTGGCGGCTTTTATGTAGTTTTTACAGGCGGTCTGGTGGTCAACTCCTACCAATAATCCTTCCTCGATCATACTGCCGAGGGTGGCAAAGGCTAGATAGGGATTAATCGCACCGCAACCATAACCGAGTAAAAGGGCGTAGTGATGCACTTCCCGGGGTTCGCCGGATTCCAGGACAAGACCGACTCTGGTACGGGTTCCCTGCCGGATGAGGTGATGGTGTAAACCGGCAACCGCCAGCAGTGAGGGAATCGGGGCGTGATTTTTATCGATACCTCGATCGCTTAAAATAATAATGCTCGCGCCCGCTAAAATTGCCTCGTCCACCTCTTGACAAATTGCCTCAATTGTGCTACGCATCCCCTCGACTCCCGAAGTGGGATCGAAGAGAATGGGAATAGTCACGGTTTTAAATTCGCTATTGCCCTGTAAACGCGCTAATTGAGCGTTGGTGAGGATGGGAGAGTTAAGTTTAATCAGGTGACAGCTTTCCGGCTGCGGATCCAAGAGATTTCTCTCCGCACCGATAGTGGTGATGGGAGAGGTGATAATTTCTTCGCGAATCGAGTCAATCGGGGGGTTAGTGACTTGGGCGAATAACTGCTGAAAGTAATCATAAAGCAGTTTTGGCCGATCGGACAAGACGGCTAGGGGTGTATCGGAACCCATGGACCCCACTGCTTCCACTCCATCCCGGCCCATGGGGGCTAATAAAAGACGTAATTCTTCAAAAGTGTAACCGAAAGCGGTTTGCTGTTGAATTAGGGAAACAGCAGTTTCCGGTGGCGCAGTTTCAACGGCCGGTAAATCATCTAAATTGACTAAATTTTCGTTTAACCACTGGCGATAGGGATGAGCTTTGGCAATAGCTTCTTTTATCTCCTCATCGGCCACGATACGACCTTCTTTCATATCCACAAGGAACATCCGGCCGGGTTGCAGACGACCTTTGAAAGCGACGCGTTCCGGTTCAATGGGTAAAACTCCCGCTTCCGATGCCATAATTACTAGGTCATCTTTGGTGACATAGTAACGGGAAGGACGTAAACCATTGCGGTCTAACACTGCTCCCATCATCGTACCATCGGTAAAAGCGATCGAGGCCGGACCATCCCAGGGTTCCATCAAACAGGAATGGTATTCATAAAAGGCTTTTTTCTCGTCACTCATCGATTCGTGGGCCGCCCAGGGTTCAGGAATCATCATCATGACAGCGTGAGGGAGAGAACGCCCCGACAAAACCATTAATTCTAGGGCATTATCAAAAATTAAGGAGTCACTACCCTCGATATTAATAACCGGCTGGATTTTTTTGATGTCTTCCCCGAATAAGGGTGAGGCAAACATCGACTGACGGGCGTGCATCCAGTTAATATTACCTCGCAGGGTATTAATTTCGCCATTGTGGGCAATATAACGGTAGGGGTGGGCGCGTTCCCAACTGGGGAAGGTATTGGTACTAAAACGAGAATGGACTAATCCTAAAGCACTTTGAAAGTCGGGGTCGTGTAAATCGGGAAAATAGTCACCCACCTGTACCGGCATTAATTGCCCTTTATAGACAATGGTACGACTCGAAATACTGCAAGGATACCAGTAACGATTAAAAGATTGACGACTGAGGTGGGAACGTTTGCGAATAACGTATAATTTGCGTTCAAAGGCCAGATCATCGCTTAAATGGGCATCGCGTTCGATGAAAACCTGTTCGATAAAGGGTTCGGTAGATCTGGCCGAATTGCCTAAACTAGAGTTATCCGTGGGAACATCACGCCAACCGAGAACTTTTAACCCCTCTTCGGCGGCGATTTTCTCGAATTCCTGCCGACCTTTCCCGCGAATTTCGGCATCAGGGGCCGTGTAAAGCATTCCTACCCCGTATTGTCCGGCTGCCGGTAAGGTAAAACCTAGATTACTGGTCACTTTCCGGAAAAATAGGTCGGGGATTTGGCATAAAATACCCGCCCCATCTCCGGTATTTTTTTCCGCACCGCACGCGCCACGGTGATCGAGGTTTAGTAAAATTGTTAAGGCCTGTTCAACAATATCGTGGGACTTTTTACCCGTTTTATGAACGATAAAACCGACACCACAAGCATCATGTTCAAATTGGGGATCGTATAGTCCTTGTTTCCGTGGAGTTTGATTGTTATTCATCTTGTCTAATAGCCTAGCAGTCTGGAAGGGAATGGCCTAGAGGGTGAGCCAGAGTAGCGATTCTAGGTATATCAATTTTGTATCCAGACTGGACCTTCGGTCTTATATCTTAAGGAAATGTTTCGATGTGACAAGGGTTCCTTTATGCCGAAGAGATTATTCACGAATTTTTTAGCAGCGGATCGATTAAGTCGTCGGGAACGCGGTTATGCTCGATATAAGCGTTAATTTCCTCTAGATGGTCGCTGTAATAGGTCAACGCACTGAAAATCTGACTTAACGTCAGATGGGGCATTCCTAGGGGTATTTCTTCGGGAGCGACCCCCAGACGCCAAGTTTCGACGATGGCGCGGACGGGTGTACGGGTTCCTTTGATAATTGGTTCCCCGTGTAAAATCTCGTCGTCTCGAACGATATAGAGATATTCGGTCGCTTGAACCATCGCGGTTTTCTGGAGTGGATATCGTTTAGTTTATCGTATCGATCGAACCCCCGACTATTCCCCATAAATATCGGTTCGGTTACTTCAGCCACCCGATCTCACTTGCGGCGATTGTTTCGCTCTTTCTCGCCATTTTTTTGAATTTTCTGTAATTACCTCGCACATCGATCGGGCTTTTTCCGCCGCATCCCGCGCCATTTCCAGAATTTCCTCTAGTTCCCGTTCATTTAGTCCTGTTTCTTTTTCTTCCATCACCGTAAACCCTGCAAGCGATTTTTAACTCGAATAGAAGCGATCGATCACACATAGATAGCCTCTTGATCGATCCGTGCCTTGAGGTAAGGATTCAGAGAATCCCGATAGCGGATCACGTCCACTTCCCGTCCGAATAGGTTCTCTAGTTCGGCTTTCAGTCTGACTCTTTTAAGCAGATCGGGGGGCATATATACCACTATATCTATATCGCTCGTCGGTCGGGTTTCCTCTCTGGCTACCGAGCCGAAAATGCCGATTCGATTGATCGCGTATCGTTCCTCCAGTTCGGGTTTCAGGGTTCGTAAACGTTCCAATATCTCGTTGGCGGTGATTTTATCTACCATCTAATTTACTCCCTTTAGTTAATCGTGCGATCGATCTCTCGATGCTAATAAAAGACTAAAACGGGCTGCCACAATCGCACAACCCGTTCCCAATCAATTTAATTTTTAGTTAAGTAGGTAGGCGTTAAAAGTTGTCAGACACCCCCCTTGATAAGTAGGGTTGATTCATGAATCAACCCTACTATGAATCAACCCTAGGAGGGCAGCGGGGATCAGTCGGTCAAAATTACTTTTCTAGTTTCCGGCCTTTGCACAATAAACCCACCCCGGCAACGGAGAGTAAACCGAGAACCGTCGCTGGTTCGGGAACGGTGGTAGTGCCAGCCGGGGTCAGGGAATAATTGGTGATAACGAAGGGTTCGCTAACAGAACCGTAGCCAGCGCCGGAAGCGAAAAGGTCAACCGGAAATATAATGCCAGCGGGTAAAAAGCCGAATCCATCATTACAATTCGTGGTGTTACAAGCGATAAAATCCAGTCCTGATCCGTCTAAGGATAGCACCGCCTGACCCGTTAGACTACCAGAAACGAAAGCCACAATAGAACCTGTCAACGGAAGAGCGGGGGCGGGAGAGCCATTAAAGGTGGTATTACTGATAGAACTGACGAATACCGTGTTGTTATCTGGTTGCAGGGTTCCGTCCACCGTCGCAGTGATGGTTCCTAAGCTGGAGGTGTAGGAAAAGTTAAAAGTTGCGGCGCTGGCAACCGGTGCGAGGGTGGCGGTGGCTACCGTGGCGAGGGCGACGGAATAACAAAGGGAACTTTTAAGTGGCATAGAATACATTGTTTAGCTAAATTCCTCCGAATTTTACCCCCCCCCCCGATTTTGTCAAGGTTGTTGCTATTTATATTTCTTATACTTCATCTAGCTATTGATTACTCGATTCGGGATTTAGGGCGATCTCCCAAGAGAGCGGCAAAGTGGTGCGCTTTTCCGGGGTTCGGGGGGTTATAGTTCCCATCATCAAAGAAATACTCTAGCCGCCGATCGCTCTTTTCATTGGCCAAAGACAAACAAAATAACTAGCATTAAAATAGTTATCGAAAATTTGGGTTAAAACCCCGTCCTTTTAGGACGGCTTTAAGCTACAATGGAAAAAGCGATAACCAAGCTAAAAACTGAACCTTGACAACAGATAGTAGGGGGTTTTGTTCAGAAAAGAATTCAAATTCGGCCTT
>NZ_JADBSZ010000025.1:0-4340 GCF_020246425.1 Microcystis sp. M079S1 | reverse complement strand
TTCCAATCGGTCAACATTGAAGAAGTTTGAGCGTAGCCTACTCTTTCTTGCTTTTCGTACCAAGCTTGTGTTCGTTCGTGGAGAGCTTTGTTGTAAACTAATCTTACACAGCCCAAAGTGCGCCGCAATAGCGACTCTTGTTCTGGTGTTGGGTAAAATCGAAACGAATAGGCTTTTTCCATACCTCACATTTTAGCATATATTTCGTAAATGTGCTAATATTTAACAGTAAAGCCGTCGTAGAACGACGGGGTTTCAGACCCAAATTTTCGATGATCCGGTCGTTGATGCTCTCAAAATCACCTTAAGTCATGTGCCGAAATGCTCAGGAGCGGATGGACAATCCGCAGTCTTGTGAATATTCGATTCTGACGACTAAACCGGAATTAGTCGCCACTTACCCGATCGCAGTCTCTCATAATACTGCCAGCTATGGTCAGAAAGCTCTGACATAACTAAGAACTACTTGACCCACTTTTGTTAATGTGCCACTTTAGATACTGATTACTGTTTACTGTTTACTGTTTACTGATCACTGAAAAACCCCCATCTCTCAATCTCCGTGATCCTCAAAATGATTAGCTAGTAGGAATTTTTGACTGGTATTCAACTCTTGCCAAAGCTGGTTAATTTTCTCGTAAGCTTCCGTGGAGGTAAGCTTTCCCCCAGTGTGTAAACCAGCGATAAAAGAGACTCTCAGGGCGAATTCCTGCAAATTAGCGTTAAAAACTAAATTTTGTGGCGTGAATAAACCCCTGTAGCTGGTTTTAGGGTAGAGAAAGTTATCTTTAGAATTGAATTTTTCCATTGTTACCGACCCCCCAGTATAGGATATCTACATTATTATATATTTAACCTTTTGTTAACTTATGCTTAACCTAAGAATTTAAACCCGTCTCTAGATTCTTAAGAGAGTAGCTGCTGAACTTGATTAGCCGCCGCTATCCCAGAAGTTAAGGCCGTTTCTAGGGAAGAATTTCTCGACAAATCTCCTCCTTGACACCAATCACCACAGGCAACTAGAGGTAAAGGACTATTAACACTTAAACAGGGTACAGCTAAACCCTGACGGACTAAAGCATAACGCCAACGGTGAATCCAGGACCAATCGGGGAGAGGCAAAGAAGCACGAGAGAGCAAATCTAGCTTAACTGCTTCTAAATCCTCGCTATCGAGATATTTAACCGCAAAATCTCCACTACTATGCACAACAAAGACATAATCAGGGGATGATTGCCGTTTACTGCTATCAAGTCCTAACCAAGCGATATCGGTGGCGGGAGCAACTGCGGGTAAAGAATCGCCATAACCCGCCATTACCGTTAAACAGGGATTGTAAAAGATTGATCGCAATTCTGGCATAGTAGTTATGTGAGAGTTTTCTAACAATAACGCTGCTTGCGGGGCGGGAATAGCCAGGACAATCACCGGAAACTCTCCCCGAATTTGACCGTTATTGTTTAAAACCCATTTTTCTTGACGATTTTCCAGACGAGTAACCAGAAAATCTCGTTCAATTTCTAAACCTTTAGCTAAAAATTTCGCCACGCTATTGATGCCAGAAGGAGCAACATAGCTAGAATCAAACCAAGAAGTAACTATATTCTCTCTCAGTAGATTATCAATTAAAGCCGCCGTTTTTTCCCCCTGAATAGTCAAAAAAGGCAAGCCATGATCCACAGCAATCACTTGATTGGCTCGGTTAACCCGTCGCGTGGCTAAACGACCACCAATGCCTCTAGACTTATCAAATAGCTTAACAGTATAACCTCGATCGCACAACTGACGAGCGCAGGCTAACCCGGCTAAACCCGCACCAATGATCCCAACCTTAATCGAAAAATTTGTCACTAGCCTTCCTAATCCTGTGAACCCTTGAGTTAATATTAGTAGTAATCAGCACTAGCGAAACTAAGTTGATTATTGGGGCTGAGGAGGACAAACCACATTGGACGAACTACGCACAGCTTTGGAGTTAGCCACCGAGGAGGAACTACAGCAAATCACTAACATCCTCTTTTGCCGTCGTTTTAACCCTCTCGATTATCTACGAGCGCCGGACGCAATCGCCGTTCAAAGTCAAGATTGGGATAGTTGGTTAGATAGCGTCGAGGATCGTTTTCGTTACTTGGCTGCCGATGGTGTGACAGTATTAAAAGGTCAAACCGAAAAAGTTAGTTATCGTCAAATTCTCGTCCGTGTCTGTCATTTCCTCAAGGTTCCCTACTCCCAAAAAATGCCGACAACGGAAATTGAAGCGGAAATCTATCTTCACCTCGTTAACAAAGCTTGGAAACGTCTCCCCCCATCGGAACAAAAATCCCTCTCGATTCAAATTCAAAAGGCGCTCGCGGATTGCCGCACTCCCCAACCCTTACCGGTTCACCTACAACACAATCCCCTCGATATAGTCCTCAAAGGCAGTAGCGTCATCGCCGTTAATTCTATCCTGAAACCGATTCTGCTCAAACATATCGCCGGGCAGTTCGCTCTCCATTTTGCCCGCTATCAAGGGGCAAAGACTGCCCTAGTCCAGGGTGGGGCAATTGCTAATCAAATCGCGCTACAAACGGCTAAACAGGGCATGACTACGGCGGCGGCCCGCTACGGAGCGGTCAGAACCGTGTTAAGTTTGGTAGGACCGGCTCTATGGGGTTGGTTTATTGCTGATCTCGGTTGGAAAGCGATCGCAACTGACTACGGCCGGATTATCCCGACTATTTTTGCCATCGCCCAAATTCGTCTGACTCGTGACGATTGTTGGCAACCTGCATAACATGAAAAAGATTTTTTGTCAAGGGTGGGAGTGGAATTTAATACTTTTTTCAGTTTTTATCGCCCTGATCCTGCCGGAGTTAGCGGGTATCGGCATTATTATCGTCTTAATTAGGGTTTTTACCGGCAATTTTCGGGCAATTATCCAGTCACGTCTCAATCAAGGTCTCGGTATCGTCACTCTTTGGTTAATGATTAGTGCCAGTCTTTCCCCAACTCCGGGGGATGCTTGGATTGGTTTAGGAAATTTCCTGCCCTTTTTCTTCTTTTTTAGCAATATTCGGCAATTAATTAAAAAACCCTCTCAATTGCGTCAACTAGCTTGGGTGATGGTTATTCCGTCGGTTTGGGTAGTGGTGATGGGATGGGGACAAATTTTTCTCGGTTGGCAAAAACCGGAAGCATTAAAAGGGATTTTTACCTGGCCCTACGGGGCGGGGGGTGAACCGGACGGGCGGATGTCTTCGGTTTTTATGTATGCTAATCTTTTGGGGGCTTATTTATTAATAACTCTGATTTTAGCGATCGGTTTATTAATTCTAACTTTGCGGCAGTGGCACAGACAAAGAAATAACCTTTTAAATCTCAAAGTCGGGTTTTTAACTTTAACCATATTTATCGACAGTGTAGGGCTATTTTTAAGCAATTCTCGCAATGCTTGGGCCTTAGCCTTTTTAGGTTGCCTAATTTTCGCCCTTTATCTGGGTTGGAATGCCTTAGTTGCCGGTTTTGTCCTCTTGGGGGGGGTGATTTCCCTTGCTTCTTGGGGACCAAATCCTTTCAGGGATAGTCTGCGTTTTTTGGTTCCTAGGGCGATTTGGGCGCGATTATCCGATGAAATGTTCCCCGATCGCCCTCTAGCTACTCTCAGATCAACTCAATGGCGTTTTACTCTAGAAATGACCCAAGAAAGACCCCTATTCGGTTGGGGATTACGCAGTTTTACACCTCTCTACGAAAAAAGTCAGGGATTATGGTTAGGTCATCCCCATAATTTATATTTGATGTTAATGGCAGAAACGGGAATTATTGGCTTAATTTTATTGTCTGTTTGGGTGGGTTGGATTTATGCCCAAGGGGTGCGTTTATTAATCTTTTTACGACAACAAAAAGCCGGGGGGGAGTTAATTATCTTTACCTATCTGGTGGCCTTTGGTGCTTGCGTTTTATTTAATCTCGTCGATGTCACCCTCTCCGATGTCAAGATTAATACTATTGTTTGGTTTCTCTTGGCTGCTATTGCCGGGGTGAGTCAAAGTTTAAATTATGAATTATGAATTGGGAAGTGGGAAGTGGGGAAGTGGGGAAGTGGGGAGAATAAATAAAAATAATCTCCTGAATACTGACTCCTGACTCCTGATACTAAATCTGGTTATTAAAGACTGATTATTTATTCCCCTTTTTGCATGAGTGCATGAGCAGAAAACGGGTTTCTCCGAGAAACCCGTTTTCTGTGCGTTACTCAACGGATTTAGTATGAATGCTGAATTCTAACCCCATGGTAGATGTTGGATTTTTGCAGGAGTTCTATTTTCCGACATAGATAAGCAAAAATTATTTATTGA
>NZ_JADBSZ010000249.1:0-2571 GCF_020246425.1 Microcystis sp. M079S1 | reverse complement strand
ACAATTTTTGTACCTTTAATAGATTTTTGAGCTTTTTGATTGTCTCACTTTTTTGGGACTAATTCTCTGAGTATTTTTACTTATTTTTTCTTGAATGAGTTTATGCTACTTTATACTACATTTTGAAGTGCGGAGTGTCGGATATAAGCAACTCTTACCCCTATCATAGAACCTGTAATTTCATTTAGGCGGGTACTTCAATTTTACCCTGTCCGGCTAATCCAAAAGCGGCGTGAACCACTTGTAAGGCCCTGACTCCATCTTCCTGATTCACCACACAACTGATTTTTATATCAGAAGTAGCAATCATCAAAATATTAATTTTCTCCTTTGCTAAAGCTTCAAAAAAGCGTGCTGCTACCCCCGGTTGTCCTTCCATTCCTGAACCAACAATACTCACTTTGGCCACATCATTATTAACCACCACTTCCTGTAAACCCAAACTTTCCGATAGTTCTAAGAGGATTTTTTGGGCGGAATTAGCATCAGCTTGGGGCAAAGTAAAAGCGATATCCCGTCGGGGAATACCATCGACAATGCGACAGCGTTGGGATTGAATAATCATATCGACACTGACATTTTCTGCCGCTAAAAGCGAGAAAATTCTCGCCGCCATCCCCGGGCGATCGGGGACGTTACGAATAGCCATTTGGGCCTGATTATTATCTAGGGCCACTCCCCTGACTGGGACTAAATTGTTAGGGATTTCGCGATGGGCAACCTTAGCAGAATACTCCACTTGAAAAGCATCACAAAGGACTTTAATTGCTTTTTCTCCGTCCGCTTCATCGATGACACAACTGACTTTTACTTCGGAAGTGGAGATCATTTCGATATTAATTGCCGCTGCGGCCAAAGTGCTAAATATTTGGGCAGCAATTCCCGGCCGGCCGATCATACCCGCGCCGGTAATGGCGATTTTAGCGGCCCCGGATTCGATGATCACTTCCGCTTCCTCTGTATTAGTGGGATGGGAACGTAAAACTGGCGCGATCGCTTCGGACACGGATTGGGCTTTTTTCAAGGCATTTCCCATCACCGTAAAGGCGATATCGTTGCTGTCCCCCTCGTGAATCGATTGAATAATTAAATCCACGTCCACCTGTTGATGAGCGATTTCCCCGAATAAACGGGCAGCGATACCCGGACGATCAGGAACCCGTAAAAGCGAGATTTTCGCCTGATTGCCGTCAAATTCCACCGCATCCACTGCTTTTGTCAATTCCAATCCTTGCAGGGTGCGCGGTTTCGGTGCTGGGGATGTCACCCAAGTACCCGGATCCTCTGTCCAACTGGAGCGGACAACCAAGGGAACCCCGAAATTTTTAGCGATTTCCACCGCTCGCGGGTGGAGAACTTTCGCCCCTAAACTGGCTAATTCTAGCATCTCATCGCAGGTGATTTGGTCTAAAAGACGCGCTTCGGGGACTAAACGGGGGTCAGTGGTGAGAATACCGGGTACATCGGTGTAAATTTCGCAAAAATCGGCTTTTAAGGCGGCCGCTAGGGCCACGGCCGAGGTATCGGAACCACCGCGCCCTAGGGTGGTAATCTCTAGTTGATCGCTATCGCTAACACCTTGAAAACCGGCGACAACAACGACTTTACCCTCCGATAGATGACGGGAGAGGCGATCGGTTTTAATTTCTAAAATACGGGCGCGACTATGTTCGGATTCCGTGACAATTCCCACTTGAGCGCCGGTTAGGGAGATGGCCGGTTGTCCGATTTCCTCTAGGGCCATACTCATCAAGGCGATTGTTACCTGTTCCCCCGTGGATAATAACATATCCATCTCCCGGCGCGAGGGTTCGGCGGCGATTTGTTTGGCTAAATTGACCAATCCATCGGTGGTTTTACCCATGGCAGAAACGACCACCACCACGGTGTTTCCTGCTATTACCGTATTTTTGACCCGTTGAGCGACCGATTGAATGCGTTCCACGGAACCTACCGATGTACCACCGTATTTTTGGACAATTACAGCCATAGTTGTCAGCGCTAGAGACTTTCTATCTTTGATGAACTACGCTAATCCGCTTCGCTGAGATTAGCGTTTCCAAGACTAATCTCACAGATTTTGCGCTTCTGACGCTTCTAGCGGTAAACTTGCCATTCGAGTCCTGACGGCTCTACTAGGTAGCGGTTCTACCATCTGCATCTAACGACGCTAGTTCCTAACGCCGTGGCTAAATATTTAGTTTTAGCCAGAAATATCTAAGGGGACAAAACCTACTGTTAGACGCTGATTCTGGTATCAGGATACTGCCGTTAGCTGTATCTATCGAGGGTGGACTATTGCCGCCCAGTTGCCCAGGTGCTTCGATGCTACGGGTAGTCGTCTCCACGGCAAAGCGGGTACTTTATGTTATGCCTCGCACTAATTAGTATAGGATAGTTTGGCAATTTTCGGGGCATCGAACCCCTCAAGGTAATGATTCGGTAGTAGTGGCGTAGCCCTCTTGCTTACCTGGTATGAATTGTGTTAAATATTTATTAATAAAAATAATTGGAACCCGATCAGTCTTTAAACCTCTAGCTTGATCATGACTTTTCTGATAAATATCTTTT
>NZ_JADBSZ010000248.1:0-17935 GCF_020246425.1 Microcystis sp. M079S1 | reverse complement strand
GTCACGCGCAAAATTACCCGCGCTTTGGCCCGAATTATTGCCGGACAACAGAAAAAACTCTATCTAGGAAATCTTGATTCTAAACGGGATTGGGGTTATGCTAAGGATTATGTGCGGGCGATGTGGTTAATGTTACAACAGCAAGAACCGGATGATTATGTAGTGGCGACCAATGAAACCTATTCTATCCGGGAGTTTCTCGATATTTCTTTCCAATACGTTAATTTAAATTGGCAGGATTATGTGGAGTTTGATGAACGTTATTTGCGTCCGGCGGAAGTGGATTTATTGATAGGAGATTCCACAAAAGCCAGAGAGAAATTAGGTTGGCAGCCGTCGGTAACGTTCGAGGGACTGGTAAAATTAATGGTAGATGCGGATTTAGCGGCTTTGGGGATTAATCTTAATAACGGTGGTGATAGCGAACAGTTATTAAAAGATTTGGCTTATCTTCGCAATCGTTCGATGACAACTGTGGATTAAAGAGGTGAAAATATGCTGAATTTAAGCGAACAAAGAATCGTCGTCACCGGGGGGGCTGGATTTTTAGGTCGGCAAGTAGTTAATCAATTAATTGCAGCGGGGGCAAATCCCGAAAAAATTACAATTCCTCGGTCCAAAGATTGTGATTTAAGAGTTTGGGAAAACTGTCAACGTTTAGCTGACGAAGAAGATTTAATTATCCATTTGGCTGCCCATGTGGGAGGCATCGGTCTCAATCGGGAAAAACCCGCCGAATTATTCTATGATAATTTGATGATGGGAACCCAATTAATTCACGCTGCCTATCTAGCAGGAGTGCAAAAATTTGTCTGTGTGGGGACAATTTGTGCCTATCCAAAATTTACTCCAGTACCTTTCCATGAAGACGATTTATGGTCAGGATATCCCGAAGAAACCAATGCGCCTTATGGTATCGCTAAAAAGGCTTTGTTGGTACAATTAGAGTCCTATCGTTTGCAGTATGGTTTCAACGGAATTTATCTTTTACCGGTAAATTTATACGGGCCAGAGGATAATTTTGATCCGGGTAGTTCCCATGTAATTCCTGCTTTAATTCGCAAGGTTTATGAGGCACAACAACGGGGGGATAAACAACTTCCTGTCTGGGGAGATGGTAGTCCAACCCGGGAGTTTCTCTACTCCACCGATGCAGCGCAAGGCATTGTTATGGCCAGCCAATTCTATAATGAGTCAGACCCGGTTAATCTTGGTACAAATTATGAGATTTCTATCAAAGATTTAGTCGAATTAATCTGTGATTTAATGGGTTTTGATGGCGAAATTGTTTGGGAAATAGATAAACCAAATGGTCAACCGCGACGCTGTTTAGATACAACCCGCGCTAGGGAAAAATTCGGTTTTGTTGCCCAAATGGAATTTAAAGAAGGTTTGCGAAAAACCATTGAATGGTATCGGCAAAACGCCGCTTAGTCCAGATAGCTGGTGTGTTAGATAAATAACTAACACACCAGATTTTTTTTAGGTTACTGACCGGTAAAATCAGAACGAAGGGTTAATTTTAAATCTTCCTTGGGGTTAATTGACAATAATTCCACCGATTCTCCTCGTAATAACCAGCCGGCTAATACTTCTAATCCTCCTCCTCGTAATAATCCCTCGCTAACCGGTTGGTCAGAAGTAAAAGAAGCGAGGACAGAAGCGGCCGATTTTCCTAATACTGCACCCTGAATAATTTTGTCGGGGTTAACTCCTTTAATTAGCTTTTCTAGACGAGTGAAAACTGCCGAAATAGCATCAATAGATTTTTCTTGGGGTTGACGGGTTTTTAAAAAGATTTTTTGGGATAAAAAACGCGAACCTTGACCATCAGGTTTAATTTCTCCGATAATCTGACTACCATCGGGAATAATTGTCTGTCCTTGGGAATTTTTGATATTATCGGTGACGGTCAGAGATAAAGAAAAAGTTTCTTGTTTGGTTAAAAGAATTTTTTCCCCTTGCTCGTATTTTACAGGGATGTCTGTGCCGGCAGTAATTAATTGATCATTCCCCAAAGGAATCGGTTTAATCGGGTTAATTGGGGCGAATTGACGTGCGATCGCAGGAGTCAAGGAGAGGGAGACCACAACGAAAGAAGCACTTAAAAGCATTGTTAATAGGGTCAGAGGATGATGACGACCCTGCTTTTGAAAATATAGCATCTTACCCCTGAGTTTCCTAGTGGGAGCGAATTAAAGACAGAGACGAAAGCGGAAAAAAGTTTGTTTCCAAGCAAGAAAATGCGGGAAAAAGGAGAATTTCAGCAAAAAATAACTGAGATTTCCTACTAATTGCCAGTTATTAGTTTATTTGGTCTATTGAAACGCCAAAACTCTTGATTTGTCCGCAGTTCTTAGTTTGGCACGGTTAATGGGGAACAATAACTATTTATGGGAGAATTATAGGTTCAATCCTATCAAAAAAAATCACCCGATCGAATTAACTTCAATTTTTGCGATCGAGATTGCCGTCACTACAAGTCCCCCATCCCTATAAACCAAGAATATTCTCCCTGATCACCCGTGAACCGGATGCTGTTGCTAAAATAATCTTCATAGTCCCCAAGCTACCGAAACGAGCAAAGAGAGAATTGCCACTTTATCAATTAATCAATTATGGATTTACTCGAATACCAAGCCAAGGAAATATTTGCTCAAGTCGGCATCCCCATTTTACCTTCCCAACCAATCCACGAACCGGGGGGACTAAAAAGATTAAACATTCCCTATCCTATCGTGCTGAAGTCCCAGGTACGAGCGGGAGGCCGGGGAAAAGCAGGAGGAGTGAAATTTGTCGCTAATACCATTGATGCGATCGCTGCCGCCCATGCTATCTTTCATTTACCGATCGCCGGAGAATATCCAGAGGTAATCCTAGCAGAAGCCCGGTATAATCCGCAACAAGAGATATTTTTAGCCATTTTACTCGATTATCATCTGCAAAGACCAGTTTTACTGGGTGCGAGTCAAGGGGGGATGGATGTGGACAGTTTACTGGAAACCATGCAAAAAGTGGTCATTGAAGAGAGATTTTCCCCCTATCTCTCTCGGCAATTAGCCGTATCTATGGGTTTAAGAGGGTCTTTGATCGAGTCTATCAGTCAAATTCTCGAAAAAATGTATAGTCTCTTTGTCAGCAAAGATCTCGATATTATCGAGATTAATCCCCTGGGTATCAACGAAGCTGGGGAAGTGATGGCCCTAGATGGCAAAATAAGTGTTAATGATGCCGCTTTAGCCAGACATCTCGATCTCCTCGCTTTGACCCCACCCCAATTACAATCCCCTTGGTCGATAATTGATCAAACTGGCCGAATAGCGATGATCAGTAATGGCCAGGGTTTGATGTCCACTGTCTGGGATGCCTTAGCTGGCAAGGGGGCAAAACTGGCGGCATGGCTTATACTGGAGGAAAGACTAGAATTAGAGCAATTAAACGAGCAAATAGAGGCTGGTCTGCAACAATTCCAACTATTGCCTAATTTAAAAGTGGTTATCGTTGATATTATCAGTTATCCCGACTTTGGCCAAAAAGCGATCGAGAGTATTAGCAATTACTACCGCAGTTATAGCCCATTATCACCCGGCCGGGGCAGCGACGAACGAACGATCCGGGCTACCCGACAGGAAAGACAAACCTTGGAACCCCGATCTTTTCCCAATCCCACCCTACCACAAATAATTTTTCGCGTCCTAGCTGACAGCAAAGCGATCGATCTCAGTCAGAGTTTAGCTGATGTTAACTTTCATTGGTTAGAGTCTTTAGAAGAGGTAGTCACTGCAGCAATTAAATTAGCCTAGAATCAGTGATCAGCAGCAATTCTCATTTTGAAATAAATAGAGCATTAACCCCGATTTTGGAAGGCAAAATATAGTAGAAAGTGACTATTTTTCAGGGAGAGGCGATCACTAAAAAAACAATTGGTTGGATAAATTAAGTATAAATACTCAAGCAATCAAAGGGATTGGCTGAGAACGAACGGGGGAAATTCAGGAAGATAGTTCTGTTTTTAGAATAGGGAATTCAAGGGAAATAAAAATTTATAATTATTGTCAGCTAAGGTAAAATGGGTGAGTTAGAAATCCACCAGCACGTCAAATTATTCCAAGATGGCTCAAAAAGCGGCAACCCTAGAAATTTCGGAATTAATGCAATTTTTACGTCAAGAATTACATGATTTACCCGATGAGAGGAAACCTGGAAATAATAGAAAATATCAGGTAGAAGATGCCGTGATGGCTGCATTTTCAGTCTTTTTTACTCAGTCGCCGTCTTTTTTAGACCATCAACGTTTAATGAAAAGCAACAAGGGAAAAGATAATGCTGAAAGTTTATTTTCAATTGAAAAAATTCCTGGGGATAATCAAATAAGAAATCTGTTAGATCCAGTGCCAGCCTCTAATGTCTCTAGGACTTTTCAAAAAGTCTATCAATGGTTAAAGGAAAAGGGAGTTTTGAAAAAGTTTCTCTACTTAGATGGAGAAATTTTAGTGGCGTTAGATGGCACAGAATATTTCTCATCCAAGAAAATTAATTGCCCTCATTGTAACTGTCGTAATCATCGAAATGGAACTACAACTTATTTTCATGGCTGTGTCACACCTAGGGTGGTGTCTCCTAAGCAAAAACAAGTAATTAATTTAGAGCCAGAATTCATTAAAAAACAAGATGGAAATCAAAAACAAGACTGTGAAAATGCGGCCGTTAAAAGATGGTTAAATAAGAATCATAAAAATAAGTATGGTTATCCTGTAACTCTTTTAGGAGACGACTTATATTCTCACGAACCTGTTTGTGAATTAGCGGTAAAACAAGGTTACAATTTCATTTTTGTTTGTCTGGAAACGTCGCATAAAACTTTATATGAATGGCTAGAATTTTTAGAAAAAAGTGGCGAAGTTACGACCGTTGAAAAGAAACAATGGGATGGACGAAAAAATCTAATTTATCGTTATCGTTATGCTTCTAGAGTTCCCTTAAGAGAGGGCGACTCAAGTCTCGAAGTTAATTGGTGTGAAGTGACTGTTATTAATGAGAAAACCCAGAAAATTATCTACCAAAATAATTGGATAACTAATCATAAAATCATGGAAAATAATGTCGAAGAAATTGTCAAAGCTGGGCGTAGCAGATGGAAAGTTGAAAATGAAGGCAATAACGTTCTTAAAAATCACGGTTATAATTTAGAGCATAACTTTGGTCATGGTCAGAATCATTTGTGCGAGTTCTTATTGTCTTTAAATTTACTAGCTTTTTTATTTCATACCGTTTTGGATTTAGTTAATTACACCTATCAAAAGATTCGTGAGCTATTAGTAACTCGGACTTCTTTCTTTAATGATATTCGTACCCTATTAAAATTTATTTAGTTTAAGAATTGGTCGGAATTTTTCTCATTTATTCTCACCGAATATGTCCCATTTAAACAAGTAAATTCTAGTTAAAAATGTCAGAACTATTGAAGGAGAAAAAGAAAGTTGTTTATAAAAAAAACTAAAAATTTTCTTAGAATTTCATCCAGATTTATGAGTTGAAATCGATTTTTCATGGACAAAGTTATTAAAACCTGTCTATCTCCAGCGTTGGATGATAATTATCTGTCAAAAAATAATGCTTCTACACAAGTTCTCTATTTAAATAAGAGAATTTTATCTGATTTTTTTCAAAATGATAATTGCTGCTTTGGCACTGAGCGGTTTGAGTCAGAGGGTGAGTTTTTCCGAGTCACGATTGATGATGCAATCTATCGGTAGAACGATCGGACATCAATAAAGAAATTACAGCCAACTTTGTAGAATGAAGTACAGCCAAAGTAAGGAGGGACTACGGGTGTGTGGCAAGTGATATGGAATACTGTGCTATCGGAATTCTCCGAGATCACCGATGTGGCTCAAATTATCCGCATCATTTTACGTTTCTTGCTTGCGGCGATCCTTGGTGGTCTACTGGGGTACGATCGGGAGATCAAGGGCAAGGCGGCAGGGTTGCGAACGCATATGCTGGTTTCTTTCGGGGCAGCACTCTTCGTCCTCATTCCTCAACAATCTGGGGCATCGATCGCAGATTTAACTCGTGTGTTGCAGGGCTTGATCGCTGGGGTGGGATTCCTTGGGGCCGGATCGATCATTATAGGAAGGCACCAAGAGGAGGCTAAGGGGATGACCACGGCGGCGGGCATATGGCTAACGGCGGCCATCGGCGTAGCGGCAGGGATGGGGCGAGAAGCGACGGCCATTCTCAGCACTCTCTTAGCCTTGGGAATCTTATCCTTAATTCCCAAGGTCGAACGGTTGTTTGAACGCCGTGGAAGGAGGAGTTAAACGGGGTCGGAGTATTCGGGCGGATAGGGGGTCAGAAACTTCTGTCTAAAATCAAGGAACGCTACGGATGGGCATTGGAAGTGGTCAAGCGGAGCGATGACCAAAAAGGATTTGTCCTGTTACCGAAAAGATGGGTAGTCGAGCGAACCTACGCTTGGTTGGGATGTTTCCGTCGTTTAAGCAAAGATCACGAATATTTACCGACTACCAGCGAGGCGATGATTTATGCGGCGATGGTACATCTAATGTTGAGACGTTTAGCACCCGCCAAGTCGGACTCAACTACTTCCTGATAACTTTTCAAACAGCTTCTTAACCTTGAGTTACATTTTGTATCGTATTCAATCAATTCAATCAATTCATTCAAGAAATCAAACAACCACCTATTACACCTAATATCAGGAAGCCAATTTAACAAGGAGCATATCATGAGTTTAAAAGATAGAGCCAAGGCAACCGCCAAAAATATCGAAGGTAAAATTCAAGAAGCAGTAGGCGATCTGACTGGCGATCCCAAAGCTCAAGCAGAGGGCAAGGAAAAACAGGCAGAGGCAAGAGTTCGTCACACGGTCGAAGATGTGAAGGACGAAGTTAAAAAGATTGTTGATTAGTAGGTCATTTCATTTTAAGTTCTGGACTATGCTACTGAATATGGATTGTCTAGCCAGTATTTTTTTACGCAAGTCCTAAGAACTCTTCATCAAGAAATCGCTTAAAACCGTTAGAACCAGGAACAGTATTCAAGATACAATCAAGATAAAATAAATGAAAGGGAGACAATTATGGTGGATGAACATATTTTAAATGAAATTGAAACCCAGATAGAAAAGGCAACTCTTCAGCTATTTAAACAAGAAGAAGTTTTTGCCAACATTGTTCAACAATGTATCGGGCTAGGCTATGATTTTGCTTCAATTCAGTTGATTCGTTCTGAAGAACAAATTATTGAAGCAGTAAAGGGAACTGACTGGGCTGGAAAAGCTAGGCACTATCTAGAACCTGACCCCAGTTTAAGAGATATTCAAGCCGATATTTGCCAAACTTGCCGAACTGAAGTTATTGCTGGTTGGGATAAACGGGGGCGGTTTGATAAATGGGTTTACGATGATAACAATCACCAGAATCTGATACGGGTTTTTACTCCTCTGATTTTAGTGCAGGATGATAAAGGTAAAAATGATCAACAATGGTTTAATGACTTTCGGGGAAATTTTATTAATAATGAGGTTACTAAAAATTGGTTTAAGGAGATTGGAAAACATCAATCTCAAGATAATGGTCAACAGAGTGTCGCAGAAATTTTTCTACCTGAATCCTGTGTAGGCGATGAAGTTAAAGTAATTGGAACAATAGAAGTAGGATATAAGAATCCATTAAAAAAGATTGAAATAGAAGAAGTGATTGATCTAATTAAAAAGGCAGGTGAGTGGGCTTTAAAGATTCGTGAAACTCAACTTCCTTGCGTTTTGGACAAGATTGCTAAAATTGCCATGAAAGCAGTTGAAGCTGATGGAACTAGCCTTCATTTTCTAGAAGGATTGCCACTAAAACCTTATGTTCTGGAAGTCATTTCTGACGGAAGTATCAAGAAAAAACCTTTAGTGATTGAGGCAGATCGCATTCCTTACTCTTACGAAGTTTTTTCTGAATTAATTGGTCGTGACTTTATCAGAAAAAGTCCCCCCAGAAAAGGTGGTCTAGGTCAAAAGGCGATCAAGGATGATCAAGAAAAATTTGTACCAGATTTGTCTCAAGGACAAAATGCCATAACCCTAAAAGATTACAATCAAAAAGCATTTGATCTGGGAATTAAAGCAATTATTATTATTCCCTTAATTGTTGAGCAATATACAGGATGTTTGTATTTTCATTTCAAGAAGGAGAATCCTTTTGACAAAAGGGTAATTAGTTGGCTAAAACTCTTTGATAATCGGGTTGAAGAAGCCATCCGTCATGGGATAACTTACGAACATCAGCGAGACAGAAATACTCAACTCAAAGTGCTTCATTCAGTGGCTCAATCTTTGACCAAGAATCTAGATAAAGAGGACTTACTGAACCAGATTGCCTGGAGTACCCTCAATCTACTAGCCGCTGATACTATCACGATTTACAGATACATTGAAGCCAATGATCAATTTCTCTCTCAACCCGCTAGAGCAGGAAGACTAAAGTTTAGCCAACAAGCACAAACAGAAATCGATAGCGAGGATGTACCTGCTAAACTCGTCAAACATGGAAAGAATGTCTATCCTGATGATGTAGCCTGTCAAGAAATATTCAAAGAGTCCTTATTTGCTAAAAAAGAAGAGATTCAGGCAGCAGCAGGAATTTTGCTGAAAGTCAATGATCAAATTGTCGGCACACTCTTGATCAATTATCGACGACCTCATGTTTTTGAACCTGATGAAAAAATAATTATTGAAACCCTTGCCGCTTCAGCCGCGATCGCTATTATGAATCAGCAATGGCTGGAAAATCGACAGCAATGGTTGAGAGCCTTCAGTGAGATTAATCGCCACATTAAAACCGCTATCGGCTTAGATAATAAACAACTCCCATTAAAAGATGATAAACAACTCCTAAACCTGATTATGCAACGATCTCTGGAATGCACTGGCGCAGACTTAGCAGATATTCGACTTTTTGATTCCGTAAGCCAAGAATTAGTTATGGAGGTTTGGCATCCAGCGAATGCACCAGGGGCTTCTTCGATTCGCACGAAACTCGGAGAGGGCATTACGGGATGGGTGGCTCAACATCGAGAAACCGTTTTAGTGAACGATGTTACTAAGGACAAGGGCAATCGCTACAAACGTTACGATGAACCATCGAATTCGGAGCTATGTGTTCCCATAGTGGATCAAGATCGTCTAGTGGGTGTCATCAACCTAGAAAGCTACCGCAAGGGAGCATTTGACGAAAGAGATAAACAAATGTTAGAAGCTTTGGCAGATCAGGTTGTTATTGCTATTCAAAGCGTGAAAAATAGAGAACAACTGGTTAAAGTGAGGGCTTTAGCTGATCTTGGAACCGTCACCAGTTCCTTGATTCATCGAATAAATAGTGAGGTGGGGGCAATTCGAGTATGGGCAGAAGATATTTACGATGTGGGCGATCCCTATAGCGAAGGGAAAGCACTTCGGATTCGAGCTTCAGCAGAACGGATTCTCCAAAAAGCTCAACGGATGCAAGTGTGGATTCAGCAAGAGGATAAATTACCGATTAATATTGCCGAAGTCGTACAAGATGCTCTGGCACAAGTCGATGATTTCCCATCTAATATCGTTAAACAAATCGAATTACCTGACAACTTACCGGATATTTCGGTGGGTAAACAGCAATTGACTGATGTTTTTGATAATCTAATCCGCAATGCTGCCAATGCCATGCCAGAAGGGGGAACTTTATCGATTGGGGGTGAACCAATTGATAGTGAGGGAGAAACTTTAATTAAAGTGTGGGTCAAAGATACGGGGATAGGCATTTCCGAAGAAGATCGTGATCTAATCTTTGAGCCTAGCTATAGTATGCCATCTTCAGGACACGGTATGGGAATTGGATTGTGGTTAGCTCAGACCTATATTGAAAGTTTAAAGGGTAATATCACCTTTGACAGTGAAATAGGTAAAGGATCTCAATTCACTGTTACCTTACCTATTAATTGATCAGGGATTCTTTTAACTTCACAGATAAGCATAAGGAGATTGATATGCCAGATCGAGAATTCAGAATTTTGCGAGTCGAATATAGGCCTGACGATCAAGATATCGTTAAAGAAAGAATCGCTTTAGCTTTAAACGGTCACGAATTCTATACTAAAAAAGCTGAGACTTATAATGAAGCTTATGAGTCTCTTTCTGGACAAGATCATTGGGATTTACTTATTACTGACATGAGCTTGGGCGAAAACAGTGAAGCCATTAGAAGGAAAAAAAAATATCAGAATTATGAACTAAAAGGGAATGTTCTATTGGATATTGCTGGGCGAAAACAAATACCAGTTATCGTAGTTACCGCAGCACCTTTGAGCCAAAGAGAAGTAAATCAATATCACTGTGTAAATAAAATAAGAGGATTTTTTCTTGTACACGATTTTGATAGATCATTATTTATCGATAAAGTAAAAGAAGTTTGGGAGAATTGGGATGCTCACCAATCAGGCGAAAAATTGGATGATCTTGCGATGCCAATCAGTCAAAGCAAAACTATTCACAATCCCATTCAGGAGCCAACTAATATGCACTTTTATGCCTTGTTAATTGGAGTGGCTAACTATCGCCATGTTCGTCCACTCGCCAAGACTACAAATGATGTTGATGGTTTATTTAAAACCTTGCTTAAGAATGGCTATTCTTCTGAAAACATTAGTATTTTGAAAGATGGAGATGCCACCAAAAATAACATTAGTCAAAAACTAGATTGGCTGGCTAGTTCTACCAAAAAAGAGGACACAGCAATTATTTTCTTTTCTGGACATGGAATGCGTTCTGTTGGAGGATTTTCGCCAGGAGAATATTTATGTCCTGTAGAGGCTAATTTAGATCAGCTTAAAGAAAGTTGTATTAGCAGTGAAGAATTTACGACGGCTTTGCGAGCAATTCATGCAGATCGTTTAGTTGTTTTTCTGGATAGCTGTCACTCTGGTGGAGTCGGTGAACCCAGAGATCCAAACATTGAAATCCAAAAAGGTTTATCTCACACAACTTACAATCAAATGGCTAATGGACAAGGGCGAGTTATTATCGCTTCGTGCAAATCTAATGAGGTATCTTGGGAATTTGAGAATTGGGAAAATGGGCTATTTACCCACTATTTACTCGAAGGATTGAATGGTAAAGCAGCCAACAATGACAAGGAAGTTTACATCATGAGTTTATGTGACTATATCTCCAAAAATGTCCCTCAACAACAATCTACTCAACATCCATTTATAAAATTAGCAGCCGAAAATTTCGTAATTGCTATAAACCCAGAATTTTCAAAAAAACCACCAAACCAACAAAGAACACCAACCCCAAATAATACTGTAACAAAAGAACAATTACGGAAGCAAATTAAGGATGCTTATACTGACAGTGAATTTGAGACTCTCTGTGGAGATATGGAAGTAGAATATCAGGATTTACTGCAATACAGAACTCTTGATCTACAAAGATTTCATCTAATTGATATTTGTTACCGTCATGGTAAGTACCAAGACTTGGTTGACAAAGTACACAATCGTTCCTATTTTACCAATCAAGAAACCATAAAGACCAGCTAATGTCTAAGCAGATTATTAACCAATCAATTTTTTTTGGAGATTAAAACAATGATTTCATTTCAACAGATTCGTCGCTTTGTTGTCACCATGATTTTAACTATAATGCTGACAATTACCATCGCTTTTGACTTTGGAACTACAAATAGTTGGGCTGGAACTTTACCACCCCAAATTGCGACCATGAATCGAGTCGAGGCAATGACTAAGAATATTGAGGGCAAAGCTCAAGAAGCGATCGGCAACATAACAGGTGATCCCAAAGATCAGATGATGGGAAAAGCCAAGCAGGTCGAAAGTCAGGCTCGTAATACAGCCGAAGATATCAAAGACAAGATGAAGTTAAAAGGGAGAACAAAAGCAGTAACAAAAAACATTGAAGGCAAAGCTCAAGAGACAATAGGTAAGGCTACTGGTAATCGCAACGATCAAGTTGCTGGAAAAGCTAAGCAAGCCGAAAGCCAAGGTCGCAATGTAGTAGAAGATTTAAAAGATGCGGTTCAAAATATCTTTAATTAAAGATCGATTGAAATCTTTTACTCCGAATCAATTTTCATTACTTTTATCTAAAGGAAAGAGGGAATTATGTTTGATCTCGTTTGGACTGCCGTTGTTATACTTTTCATTCTCTGGTTGTTAGGCTTCTCAGTTCACGTTGGGGGCAGCTTAATTCACCTGCTTTTGGTTTTGGTGCTGATTGGCATTGTCTACAACTTATTTCTGAGGGGACGTATTAGCTAATAATCGTTGTGGCTTGGCTTGCAAGCCAAAAAACTCCGACTCGCAACCAAGCTGCGATGTTTAGCTCAAATTCATTGCCACAGGTTTGCCTACATTATTCTGAAATCAGCAAGAGGAAGCATCATGAGTACTAGAATTGACAACTTCACCAAACAACTCCACGACAATTTAGAAGCGGTTGAAAACAGAGCAAAATCCCTTAAGGAAAGCATTCAATCCGCGATGAAAAAAACTCAAGCTGAGATTCAATCGAAACTCGACGAAGCGAAGGCACAGCTAGACGCTAAGAAACAAGAATTTGATGAGTACAGAGCAAGACTCAAAACTCAATTTGAGGAAAAAGAATCTGAGGTAGAGTCGAATATCGAGGAATGGAGAGCGAGTCGCGAAGTCAAGAAGCTCGAACATCGGGCAGATAAAGCTGAAGACTATGCAGCTACAGCGATCTTGTTAGCGATGGCGATGATGGAAGAGGCTGAAAAAGCAACCTTGGAAGCGATCGCCGCTAGACTAGATGCAGAGGCTGCTGCCGGAACCACAGAAAAGTAAGACCTGATTAAACCAAGCTTTTCGGGGAGTTTTAGCCACCGATATGCGCCTAAACATGGCGTTACCGTGTCGTATCTCAATGTTTACGAAAGAAAGGCAAAACTCAGATCGGCCTGATTAAGCCAGTGCAAATGCTTTCAGCACTATATCAGGATGTAGCGTTAGCTCAAGTTGCCAAAGAGGTTGAGGAAAAGACCATTCAGATGGTTGACGAGGCAAAATGAATACTCGCCACCTCAATTAATCATAAGGGAGAGAAAGAGAATGCCCAGAAGCCACAGAGAACGACATCGTACAGGGCGAATCGGCTGGCTACGGGCTGCAGTTTTGGGTGCAAACGACGGCATTGTCTCAACCGCAAGTCTAATCGTTGGGGTTGCGGCGGCACACACGTCTCGAAGCGAGGTGTTAGTGGCTGGGGTGGCTGGCTTGGTGGCTGGGGCGATGTCAATGGCCGCTGGTGAGTACGTCTCTGTCAGTTCACAAGCCGATACTGAGAAGGCCGATCTCTCGCGGGAACGGAAAGAACTTGATATCGACGAACCATCCGAGCGAGAGGAACTGGCGGCAATCTATGTGGCTCGTGGACTCGATCCGTTGTTAGCCAAACAAGTCGCCGAGCAGTTGATGACTCGTGATGCCTTAGGTGCACACGCCCGGGATGAACTGGGCATCTCCGAGAGCCTGACCGCTCGACCAGTTCAAGCGGCGCTGGCATCGGCAGGTGCGTTTGCCGTCGGTGCAGCCATGCCGCTGCTCACCGTGCTGGTAGCACCAGAATCGAGATTGGTACCCGTTGTATTTGGAAACTCTCTGATTTTTCTGACCGCGCTGGGAGTGCTGGCCGCACGCACTGGTGGAGCCCCCGTGATCAAATCGGCCGTTCGAGTCGCCTTTTGGGGTGCGATCGCCATGGGGCTGACCGCAGCCGTGGGTGCCCTGTTCGGAACGGTCGCATGAGAGGGAAACAAGCACAACGGTGTACCGCCACCTAACAAGCATATGTGTATGATAGAGAGAATAAAATGCTTAACGAAACTCATTAGAACTCATTAGATCGGAGAAAGGAGGTCAGTCATGGATCTGGTACAGTTTATGGTAGTTATCATCGTGGTTGGGGTTCTATTGTGGCTCGTGAACAACTACATTCCGATGGACAGCAAGATCAAGCAAATCCTGAACATTGTGGTTGTCATCGCCCTCGTTTTGTGGATTCTTAAGGTGTTCGGATTGCTGAGTTTTCTCAAGGGAATTCGTATCGGTAGGTGAGTGATGTTCTAGACGGAAGGAAAGGTTGAATCATTATGGATCTGATGTCCATCACACTGGTGGTGCGCTGGCTAATAGGCTGGGGATTGATGTGGCGGTTGCCGCGACTTCCAGACCTTTCAGTCGTCGGTTCGCCTAAAGTCTCGGTCTTGATTCCGGCGAGGAATGAAGAGAGTACCCTCCCTAATTTGCTAACAGCCTTAAAGCAGCAAACATTCAAGCCCTACGAAATCATTGTCATCGATGACCAGTCCGCCGATGCTACCCCACAGATCGCCGAACAGGCCGGGGTGAAAGTAGTGCAGACTAGCCCTTTGCCCACAGGTTGGACAGGGAAAAACTGGGCACTCAAAACCGGATATGCAGCCTCATCTGGCGATATTCTCGTCTTTCTCGATGCCGACACTGAGCCAGGGGAGGAGCTGCTCCGCAGGCTGGTGGCAACTGTTCAACACTTAGGTGGTCTGGTCTCAGTTCAGCCCTATCACCGCACTGAACGCCCCTACGAACTGTTAGCGGTTCTGTTCAATCTCGTCGGCTTGATGGCCGTCAAACTGGGAGCAAGAGGTGGTGTGGCTTTTGGACCAGCTATGGCTACCAGCAAGGATGACTATGAGCGGGTCGGCGGCCACGACGCTGTGGCAGGATATGTTGTAGAAGACTGGTTCATGGCTCATATTTATGAGAGTGCGGGACTGCCAGCAAGTGCCTACATTGGTCATGGCCAACTGGACTATCGGATGTACCCCGGCGGGCTGCGGGACTTGGTTGTTGGTTTCGACAAAAACTTTGCAACGGCAGCAGGGGAAGTCTCTTGGCTGCGGATGCTGGCGGTTGTGTTCTGGCTTTCAGGGTTGTTCTGGGCGGCTTGGTGTCTGCCCGCATCCCTATTTGGCTGGCCGATTGTCGGGAATTCATCCTTACTATATAACGTACTGCTTTATCTTGCCTTCGCCATACAGTTAGCCATAATTGTATGGCCAGTGGGTTCATTCGGAGCAATCGTCTTTTTCTTCCCCATTCCGGTTGCCTTCTTCATTGCAGTGTTCCTGCTGGCCATTCTGAATCTCGAACGTGGTCAAATCGAATGGAAAGGACGAAGGATAAGTACCCGATGGCAAGGTGAATGAATGAGATTATCTATACTACAGTTACCGGATGGGGTAATCGTCGGGCTTTGTGTGGTCGGTTGGACAGCCTGGTCACTTTTGATCGGTTTTGTCGGTCATCGACTTCCCCTGAAATTCCTAGAAACGGACACCTGCCTGACCCGGCCACGACCCTGGGGGGAAGATAGACAATGGTACAATCGGGTACTGCGGATCAATCGCTGGAAGAATCGGTTGCCAGAAGCAGGGGATTTCTTCCCAGGAGGTTTTCGCAAAACATCCGTTGGCGGTGGGGACTGTGCCGTAATGTCCCGTTTTTTGGCTGAAACCCGTCGCGCGGAATACGTTCACATCGCCATCTGGCTGTTTTGGTTAGTGACGATGCTCTGGACTCCTGACTGGGGTGTGCTGGTAAACCTCGCCGTGGGAACAGCCTTCAACCTGCCTTGTTTGTGGGTGCAGCGTTACAATCGGCTTCGGCTCCAGCATCTGCTCGTATTGAAAGGACAGGAAAAAACTATATGCTAAAGTACGAACTTGGCTGTGAATTAAACTACAGCATTGAGCAAGCAAGCACTCTAATTCTTAATGTTGCTATTGTCAGCAACAACCATCAGATTATTGTTCAGGAAGACCTCCATTCTAACTCTCAACGGTCGATTGAGGAATACATCACTTCTGTCAGTGGAAACCGATACTTTCGACTCAATGCCCCTCCTGGCAATTTGCAAATTTCCTATCGAGCGACCGTTGGCTTATCTCCTTATTATTCAGACCCCAGTACGGTTTTTGAAGTAAAGCCAGCCGATTTACCCCTCGATATCTTGTACTATCTTTATCCGAGTCGTTACTGTCAGTCAGATCGATTATTGCGCTTTGTCGCGGCTGAATTTGGCAATTTAGTCCCTGGTTATTCCCGGGTGACAGCTATCTGTAACTGGATTTATGACAATGTTTTGTATCTCTCTGGTAGCAGTGATTCTTTAACTTCTGCTTGCGATACAGCGATAGAAAGGGTAGGCGTTTGTCGTGATTTTGCCCATTTAGGCATTGCTTTTTGTCGGGCCTTGAATATTCCAGCACGCTTTGTTTCCGGCTACGCCTATGGTTTAAATCCCCCCGATTTTCATGCCTGGTTTGAGGCTTATCTAGGGGGTCGCTGGTATCTTTTCGATCCTACCCGCCTTGTGCCTCAGAGCGGGCTAATTCGCGTTGGCACAGGACGAGATGCAGCCGATGTTTCTTTTGCCACTATTTTTGGTCCTGTACAAATGAATCAGATGAGGCTTTTTATGGACTACTTACCCGATGCCAAGCCGATTTCCGAGAATATTTTGATACCGACAACAGAGGCGATCGCCATCTCTTGAGCGTACCCCAGTCAGGTATTCTATTATCGAAAATTTGGCTTGAAAACCCCGTCCTTTGAGGACGGCTTTAAGCTACAATGGAAAAAGCGATAACCAAGCTAAAAACTGAACCCTGACCACAGATAGTAGGGGGTTTCGGCTCTTCTGGTTTCTGTGTGGAAACGGGGTCTATACTGATAGTTTCTTCAGCAAAATAGCACTAAAAGTCTTTCCCAGTAAACATTTCACGATTCTATGATCAAAAATTATCACACAAAGTCGAGGAGAGCCTGGTTTCGTTCAGAAAAGAATTCAAATTCGGCCTTGAACGAGTAAAACTTTCTAGGAAATAAGGTTGAACATGAGATTTTTTCGACTTGTTCAAAGTGGCCGTCCGGCATTCGGACACTCAAAACGGACGGGTCGAAAGTGTCAGACTTAAGCAATTAAGCGTTTTTCGCTATCTGCGTCAACCCCATTGACGCGACCACCCTTAAAAAGTGGCGTGGTGAGGAATCGCCGTCCGTTTTACGGCGGCGAGGATGTCAAAACACTAATATTGAGATCAAAACCGTTGTCTCGCAGGAAGTCTCGGAGGCGATCTTCTCTGGTCTCGTCGAGTATCAAGCTAATCATGCTTTAATCGCTTTCCGACAAAATGTCGAAGCGTTGAGTGGGTTTGAGATAATTTGATTCGTCACTAACCCCGCCCTAAAAGGGACTGAGCTTGCCTAGACCAATTTAGGCGACGCAAGTAAAGACTACCGCATCGAGACACAATCTGGCACAGACCTCTGAATACTTCCCTAGTTCGGATTCCCTCTAAGCTTTATTGGTAAGGCGTTGTTAGACAAGACATCTTGATTGTGTTGCGGTAAGGGACATTAACTTCACTCTTAAGGATTATCTCCATAGCAAGAGTTCCTGTTATCTCAAAAGACGGAAAGTCGTTAATGCCCACCAAACCCAGTCGGGCCAGACGGTGGATTAAGGAAGGAAAAGCTATCGGCAAATTCAACGATTTAGATATTTTCTATGTCCAGCTAACCGATGAACCTTCCGATAACAAAACCCAACCGATTGCCATTGGTATTGACCCGGGTAAATTATTCTCTGGAATTGGTGTTCAATCCTCCCTTTTTACTCTTTGGAAGGCGGGAGCATCCCACTTTTGCAATAAGCAATTGTACTTAGATGCGAAATACTTATATGGCAAGCCTTTTCGGGAGTTCATAGATTTTCAACGGTTCTCTAAATTGTGTGATTTGAACCATAATCGTTACTACAAAAGCCTTCTTACCCTTCTGAGCATTTATACTCATTACATAATTG
>NZ_JADBSZ010000247.1:0-12443 GCF_020246425.1 Microcystis sp. M079S1 | reverse complement strand
ATACTCAGTTTCAACCTTTGGGTTTTGCTGAAGGTGTTTAATCTCTTTTTTAAGAAGGCGTAATTTTGCGATCGCCCTTTTAATTAATAATGAATAGTTGATAATTATCCATTGTCAGGAGTCATTTTGGAAACCATCATGGAAATAAAAAACATTAAACAAAAAGCCAGAAATTTAATCGATAAATTGCCAGAAATTCTACATGGGATGATTTGATGTATGAGATTTATGTGAGACAGGCAATTGAAGCAGGATTAGCCGATAGTGAGGCGGAAAAGGTTATTTCTGTGGCAGAAGTACGCACTAAATTCAAGCTAGAGCCATAAAAGTTTTCTGCACAGAAACCGCCGTTAATCATTGATCATCCATCTACAACTACATATCACAAAACTCCCCTCAATATGCTCAAAGACTGGTGGAAAGATTGACCAGACGCTCAGAACAGATCGCTAATTTTCCCTTTTCGGGTCGTCTTGTTCCGGAGTTTGAAACTGAGCAGATCCGAGAAGTTATCGAGGGTTCTTATCGCATAATTTATTATATCAAGCCTGAGCAAATCGATGTTATTGCGGTACTTCATGCTGCCCGAAACATTGAAAATCCACAAGATTAACGATAATCCAAGACCATTGGGGGAGTAAATTAATGGCAGCAGTGAAGATTACCAAAAAAGGGAAGAAAGCTCCAACGGGTTAGCTATCCCTCTGGGAGGAGTGGGAGGCCAATAGTCCAGAAATTATTGAGGTGGCTCATCAGTTCATCTTGACTAATTGTCACAACCCGCAGCGGGCGATATTTCTCGATCGATCTTAAATCTTTGGTTGAGACTGCAAGAAAGCACGGTGCAGGGGAGAAAGTTGAAAACCCATCTCCCCTGGCCTCGTATTATTATCCGAGAAGTATTGAGTTCCAGGGCATTGATCGGCTTAACTATACCAAGGGCATCTAACGGTGATGAGTGATCGGCACAAAGATGGCAGCTCGAAGACACTACAATTGACAAACCTGTAAATCCATGTTACACTCGATGATTGATAGATAAAACTATCATTAGCATGATTGTTCTTAATTAACCATAATACTTTTATTCTCATCAGCCTCGACATTTCAGTTTGAGTGTGATGGGGATATTGAGTAAACTGACTAAATTTCAAGGAGCAACTAAATGCCTGAGAGTTTACAAGGTGAGAAATGTGACGATACTGCAACTAAGGCTAATCAATTTTTAAATACTAGAAACGACCTTATAAGTTATCAAACAAAAAGATTAGACAATCTTTCTGATTTTGAACAACTTGAGCAAGCCTTAATGAATTTTACAAGCAATAAGAAAGATACGGTAAAATATATTCTAAAAAAAGTTTGTGAAGAAGCTAAGTGTCAAGTTGCAGCGATTTTTTTAATCTCTAAGGATGATGTACTAGAGCGTTTTGCCATTCAAGGCAAAGACGTTAATGGTGAGCCAATAGATGATAC
This sequence comes from Microcystis sp. M079S1, assembly GCF_020246425.1. Classification (NCBI taxonomy): domain Bacteria; kingdom Bacillati; phylum Cyanobacteriota; class Cyanophyceae; order Chroococcales; family Microcystaceae; genus Microcystis; species Microcystis sp. M079S1. The sequence continues at coordinate 10,967 of NZ_JADBSZ010000247.1, read as the reverse complement.
ATGGCTACAAGAAGAGAGGTATGCGAAAGGGGAGAGTTTCACTGGCAGCGCTGCTAATCCATCTGATGGATCATATGGGAAGGTTACTGGAGAGCTTTTCCAGTATGAAAATTTGAAGTATAGGCAGGAATATTCTGATAAGCTAGGCAAATTAATCTCTGCCATTGCCTTACCTTTGAATGGACGAAACAAAACCTATGGAGTATTGAGAATTATAAACAAAGTTGATGATCAGGGCAATATTGACGATCTGGCAAGCTTTGATCCCTGTACAGTAGCTTTCTTAGCAGGAGTCGCCTCTGCTAAACTATCTAATATTCACAGGGATTCTGAGATTAATATACTCAATTACTTGACATACCTTGCAGATATTATCCCAGTTGATTCCTTTGACAAGTATCAAGAAAGGATGTATGACGAAATTTTCAAATACTTAGTCGGCAACGAGACTCCATATAAAGTTGCCATTCTTTACAGAAAAAACTTGTCTTCTGAAGTAGTGGAAGTTTTACGATTTTCTGAAGTATCTGGAGTAAGTAATTCATGTCGAGTTTATCTTGAAGAGGTTGGAAAGGAGTTTGCAGAAAAAATCTCTTCAAATACTTGTCAATTTATTGAAGGAGTACATGAGGAGAAAAACAATAATCGGTTTATTCAAACTGATTTAAAACATTTTGAAGATTCAAAACTTGAAGCCTTTGGCGTTTTCCCACTTTTCTTTGAGGGAAAATTCATCGGAGCTATTGCTCTATTTTTTGGATATAAGTTCAAGCTATTCGATAATAATCTTAGCTTTTTACAAAGTTTTTCTTCTTTACTTGCCATATTAGTTAACAAACAAACTCGGGCAGAGAGACTAAGGGAGTTTGAAAGTCTTGCTGAAGATTGGATTAATGAAACAAGTCATTTATCCTCAACCCATGAGGCGATTATACATCCTAACTATCAGAGAATTATTGGAATGGGGCAAGATGTTATACCATTTTTGCTCAAAAATCTTAAAGAGCCAAAAAGCCTTCCTAGCCGTTGGTTTTGGGCATTAAAAGCTATTTCTGGTGAAGATCCGGTTCCTAAAGACAGCCGGGGTAAGTCTAAGGAGATGATCGATGCTTGGTTGCACTGGGGTATCCAAAAGGGATATATTAAAGGGGATATATTAATGAACACTAAATCATCTATTTAAAAAGTATGTGTATTGTAATCATTAACGGTGATAGTCATATAACCAGTCCGATAACTCTTTATTACAATTCCTTTGCTTGGGCAGTAAATGATCAAGAGCGTTGGTGGTTTCCCGATGGATTTGAGACTGAATATTGGCCAGCTGGAGTAGCAAGGGAGAACACTCTAAGTGCCTTCATAGATGCCTATATGACCGAGCTTTTTGAAGTTTGCCCAATTGGTGATCCTAATTTAGAGTTTAGTCCTAACGGTTTTTTTGTTGAAAAAATCGCTATTTATACTATTAATGGTAGGCCCTCTCACGCCTGTCGGCAATTAAACACTGGAAGATGGACGAGTAAAATAGGAGTTCGTGAAGATGTACGACATGAATTTGTGGAACATTTTATTGTAGAAATTGAAGGGATACCTGATATTCTTAATCTTGGAAACCGCAGCATTATTATGAGGAGAATACATCATTAATAGTAGGCTAGAGTCTAGCTTTGCTTTCAAATAAGATATGTATCTTAAGTTTGCTTGTGGAAGTTCTGCAATTGTAAAGATATGCTATAATTGGAGTGAGTCAAAGTACCAAAGTTAAGCGTTTAGAGGAAGTAGCGAATTGCCATCAAAAGCTAAATATTATGTTCGGCAAGTCTTTCAGCAAAATTAAGTCTCTGACTATGTACACCAAAATAGCTAAGTTATAATTTATGGAAAATAATCAACTTATAGAAAGAAGGTTTGACGGCAAGATAGGTGATGATTATAGTCTCTGGCAATCTGCTCGTCCTCATCTTAAAAAGTTAAGACAAGAGTTAGTCAAACTACTAATTAACTATCAAAACTCTTGCCCAAAGGAATCGCTGATCCTAGAAATTGGGTGTGGCGATGGAGAATTAACTGAGATGATCCTATCTGAAGCAAAAAATATTAAGATAATCGCTATCGATAACGAACCTTCGATGATTCAAAAAATCCGCTCAAGGCTTTCACATTACCTATCTCAAGATACTCTTGTTGTTATTCAGGATGATGTTTTAAACTTTTTGCAAAGTTATCCTTTGAATAACTTTAATTTTATTGTTTCTGGATTCACTTTTCACAATATGTTGGCACTCTATCGTTTTCAAGTATTTCAACTATTATATAGTCGGCTTCTCATTGGAGGTAAGTTATTAGACGCTGATAAAATCGCGCAAAGAGGTGAACAGCATAACCGTGATATAAAGTGGCAATATGATAAATTCTTTGAAGTCCTTGTATCTGCTGAAAGGTTCGATCTCCTGAAAGAGGTTATGTTGCACTATACTACGGATGAACAACCTAATAGAATACGCTATGAAGATGAAACAATCTCTGAACTTTCAGAAATTGGATTTCAAGAAGTTACCTTATACTTACGTCAATATATGGATGCACTGATTATAGCCTCTAAATAGAATTTTACCCGATTGTTAGCACCTAAGTTAAATATTTTGGGATTCAAGTCTTGAAGCTAACGTAGAAATTCTCCTCGCTCCATAAACAATTCCCCCACCCCCACCTTGGTAAAAGTGATGGTATATAAGAATTGGAAATGTAAAGTCGCTCAAGTCTGCTGTGGCAGGATATTCTATATTTTCAAGCTCCAACCATATACCTCCTTGTCGCCAACCTATGCAATCGCCAAAACTACCCCATACTTCCCGATTATATTCTTCTTTCCCTTCAAGGTCACGGTAAATTTTGGCCTGTCCTTTAATGCCAAATTTCCCTTTGCTGTAGTCCATCCAGAGACGGTCAATCTCATCGATTACCTCTAGGGATACCTGACTAAAAAGATCATAGAAGTCATCATAATTTTCTATAACCATCCACTGGTACATAATGAAAGCGGTTTCGTAGTCGGATTTTTTCCAATCCTGTTGCTCTAGGTACTCCTCTAACTTTTGATAGATTTGCCCTGTATTTGCTTTGAGATATTGCCTGTGTTTTCTCAGTTCCTTTTCGTAGGCGCGATCAGCTTCTCGGTTATATTGTACCGAGATCATCTTATCGAATTGTTCCCTAAACCTTTCAGGATTTTCTTTATCCGCAAAGACGAGACGAAAAATCTCTGCCCATCTTTCCTCATTTCTGTTCTCTTTATTCCCCCAAAGTTCGGTTAAAACCTTGGCTGCCGTTTTCTCTAAATCAGAAAGCTTACTTGCATCTTTAGGAAGCTCGATATGGGGGTTAATATGTTTGATGTGGGAGGCGCGGTAGAGGGTTTCTCTGTCGTCATTGTGGATTACCTCGATCAAACCTTTATCTTGTGCTTGTTGTAATTTTTTCTGATAGTTGGGAACCGATTGACAAACCGCTTCTAAAGCAGCCAAAGGGACAGGAATTTCATAGATTAGGCAATTACTGACCACTTTTTCAAGAGCTTCATCCGTCAATAGTTGCGGTTTTTCCTCTAACCGCCAGACTATCTTATCGCGCCAAGTAACATCAGATTCATTCTCAAATGACCGCAACTTTGTATCTATCTCCCCTGAACTTAAAACCTCATTATTGAGCCATTCCAACAGACGGGGGTTGCCATCAGCAAGGGTTAAAGCTCTTTCTATATAGTTTTCATCAATCTTACCTGAACTAAAATGCTCTAACCGCCGCAATTTCTTTTCTAAATCGGACTCTTTGTATTTGAAAGAGGGCAAAGACTCCAGATGATAAAATTTGTCTAATAGAGGGGATTTGAAGGTATAGCGCGAGGTAATAATCAGGCGATGATAGTAATTGGTTTCCTGTATCGCCCAAACGAGAGCTTGTAATAGGGGGGCTACCCCTGCTTTAAGGATATAGTCATCGCTGGATGAAGGGCATTCTAAGTTCCACTCGAAATCATCGAGGATGAGCAAAAGGGGGGACTGGTTTAACAGCCTAAAAATATACCTTAATCGGTATTTAAGTTCTTCGTTAGGATTCCTTAAGGTCTCGCGATGCTGTTCGCTATCGAGTTTATCAGCTAGGGTATTAACCAAGCTAGTTTGATCAATTTGTTGATGCCAGACAAGCTTAGTATAGTCTGGAAGGCGATCGCACAGACGAGCGGCGAGGGTACTTTTCCCGTTACCACCAAAACCTTGCAGGAAAACCCCGGCCTTATGAATTGCTTTAGGATTATCAAAGGGTTTTTTCAGCACTTGCAAGCAATCCTGAAGATCACGGCGGCGACCGATAAAAGTTTCCCGTTTGGCTACCCGCAAATATTTCGTTTCTGGGTCCACAAATTGGTCAACAACGGATACGGGAGGTAAAGGTTTTTTCTGTCCTCTCTTTACCAAAGCTTCTGGGATACTTTCCCTCACATAGAGGCGTAAACAATGCCAATCCCTGGCCTGATTTCCCAATAACTTCTGATAGGCAAAAGCTAACGACTCGCTTAAAGTAAAGCCTTGGGAAAGCTTTTCGTAGAGGATGGCCGCCGTGTCAGCAGCTTCGTTATCCCTGACGGGTTGACCCCACCCCAAAACAGCTTTAGCTCCCTTTTCTAATAACTTCTCGGCCATCGAAAGGATCTCATCACCATCGGAGTAGCCTGTACGACACCCTGATAAAAACAAAAGCTTAGGTAAATTAAACTGTAATTCTCCGGCAATATCTTCGGCGCTGGTATCTTGCCTATCTCCGTATTCCGTCTCGGTAATAAAATAGGGTTTCTGATCCTTGATGGTGGCGTGTCCGCTCAAGTGGATAACATCGAAATATCCTCTATCTTTACTGGCTATCAATTCGCCTAATTCTTGAATACATCCGCTCTCTTCAACGGTTAAAGATAGGGGTTTTCCTCTAGTTGCTTTGAGGATCTTCCCTTCTTCTGCCTCAAAGTCTAGTATAGGCGTTACACCCTTAGCAGAACTTGCCATGAAAACCACATTTAAGGCTCGATCCTGCGGGTTGTTGTCCACAGTTAACAGCCTTTCATTACCGGTTTTCATCCACCGCAGGGGAACAATAGCGGGATACTTAGACACCAGAAAACCCTGATCATCGTATAATAATTCCCAGGGTAGATGGACTAATCCTTTGCTGGTGCTGATAGCCAGAACTATTTTCTCTCCCCGGTGGCTATCTAATTCGTTCTGGAGGATGCGCTCCGTACCATCTAACCATCGGTACAAACCTTGTCCTGTTCTGGCGTGGTCTTTCGGTAAACGGGTATAGTAATCGGTGTCGGCCTTTTTACTGAGGTTGTCTATTTCACTCAAGGATCTTGTGTAGAAATCAATCTGGTTGGGGTTGTCCCAGAAAAACCAGAACTCAACCCTATTGCTACCGCTCTCCTGAAGATCAATATGCAGTATCTTCATGATTTTTCTTGTTCTAAGAGTTTTTGTAGTTGCTCTAGGGTAGCATCTTTGAGCATCAGGCGATCGCCGTTTTTGCTGACAATTAACACCAGTTCGATTTTCGGGGTTTCAGGAGAGTCAATTTTTCGCTTTAATTGGTACAATTTCTCGGCGATGGTGATTGTTCCGCTAATAATGCCGATGATGGTGGCGATGGTGGCAAGGGTTCCCTCTTTCTCCTCTTCGGAGATAACTTCGTAGCTGCCTTGCACCCCTTCCATCTCTAGGATATCCTGAGCAACTTTGATAGCATCGGCTCCTTCAATTTCTATCCGCATCAGTTTTGTTCCTCCTGTCAGTACCCCAGCAAAATGATCCTAAATCCGTTTATTAAAAACTGATTATCTATTCCCCCTTTTGCCTGTCCTGATATGTAGCCTATACTCAGCGAATTTAGCATGACCAGCTTAGTTGGGGAAAAAATCTCAATTACCATCAATGCTTGACCTAAGAAAATATTTCAGTCTCTCCGTCGGGAAATAACCTATTAGAGACTGAAAAATCTTAGTCATTCCATTCCCCTTTGGGTGGTACGGGGGGATTGCGTCGAAGATGACGGGTTAAGTCCTCATCCGGTTGTTTCTCTCCTCTTAGCCACTGTTTAATCGCTGTTTCGATAATGCGACTAGGATCGTTAGTCAGGTGTTTAATCTGGTCTAAAACTTCCGAGTCAAGGTGAATAGCGATTTCAACTTTCTCCGCCGTGCGCTGAGTCGGTGTAGCATTGTCGTTCATAAGCTCTATTAATGATTGCTATCTATCATTCTACCCGTCAGTCGAGGATTCTTATCCAAGAGTTTACCTATAGTAATCCGATTTGGACAAATCATACATCTTTCCCTTAGCCATTGCTCTTTCCCTGATTTTGTCACCATAATCAAGCCTACCATAGTTTCCTGTGAATGCCGAGAGGGGAAGCTAAGGCCAAAACCCTGACTATACTTGCAGTTTAGCTTTTTTTACCTTTTACTTTTCGCTTTTGCTCCAGCCTTAGAGACTTTACCTCTACAATGAATTAAGGAATCTAAAATTTTATAAACCCCTGACTTTTGCCAGCAGTGAACCACGATGACTGACGTTCCCGTTTCTCGCATTCGCAATTTTTCCATCATCGCTCATATCGATCATGGTAAATCAACTCTCGCCGATCGCCTCCTGCAAATTACAGGAACCGTAGCCCAACGGGAGATGAAAGAACAATTTCTCGATAATATGGACTTGGAACGGGAACGAGGTATCACCATCAAGTTACAGGCGGCACGCATGGATTATACCGCTAAGGATGGTCAAAAATACGTTCTCAATCTGATTGACACCCCCGGCCATGTGGATTTTTCCTACGAGGTTTCTCGGTCTCTAGCGGCGTGCGAGGGAGCTTTATTAGTTGTGGATGCGTCCCAAGGCGTAGAAGCGCAAACTTTAGCCAATGTTTACCTAGCACTGGAAAATAACCTCGAAATTATCCCAGTTTTAAACAAAATTGACTTACCCAGTGCCGAACCGGAACGGGTCGCGGCGGAAATCGAGGAAGTGGTGGGTTTAGACTGTAGTGAGGCGATTCGTGCCTCGGCTAAGGCTGGGATCGGTATTAATGATATTCTAGAGTCGATCGTCCAATTAGTTCCCCCTCCCCAAGATACCCTCGAAGAACCCTTCCGAGCTTTAATTTTTGATAGTTATTACGACGCTTATCGAGGGGTAATTGTCTATTTCCGCGTCATGGATGGTCGGGTGAAAAAGGGCGATAAAATTCGTTTTATGGCTTCTGGTAAAGAATTTGTGATCGATGAATTGGGAATTTTATCACCGCAACAGGTACAAGTAAATGAACTTCACGCGGGAGAAGTGGGTTATCTGGCAGCCGCGATTAAAACCGTCGCTGATGCCCGGGTGGGTGATACGATTACTCTAACCACTAAACCGGCAAAAGAGCCTTTACCCGGTTATACAGAAGCAAAACCGATGGTTTTCTGCGGATTATTCCCCACCGATGCTGATCAGTATGCCGATCTCAAAGATGCGCTGGAAAAGTTAAAATTAAACGATGCAGCTCTATCCTACGAACCGGAAACTTCTAGTGCCATGGGTTTTGGTTTCCGTTGCGGTTTCTTGGGACTGCTACACATGGAAATCGTGCAGGAAAGACTAGAAAGGGAATATAACTTAGATTTAATTACCACTGCACCCTCGGTAGTTTATCAGGTCACTACTACCGATGGGGAAATTGTCGAAGTGGATAATCCCAGTTTGTTACCTTCCCCACAAAAACGGGAAAAAATTGAGGAACCTTATATCCAAGTGGAAATGATTACTCCGGAAACCTATGTAGGCGCTTTGATGGAATTATGTCAAAGTCGTCGGGGAGTTTTCAAGGATATGCGTTATTTTACTAAAACTCGCACCGCTTTGATTTATGAGTTACCTTTAGCGGAAGTGGTGACGGACTTTTTTGATCAATTAAAATCTCGATCGCGCGGTTACGCTAGTATGGAATATCAATTAATTGGCTATCGGGAAAATGAGCTAGTTAAATTAGATATTATGGTCAATGGTGATCCCGTTGATGCTTTAGCGATGATCGTTCACCGGGATAAAGCTTATTATGTTGGTCGCGCTTTAACCGAAAAGTTAAAAGAATTGATTCCCCGGCATCAATTTAAGGTTCCCATTCAAGCAGCTATTGGTTCTAAAATTATCGCTAGTGAACATATTCCCGCTTTAAGAAAGGATGTCTTAGCTAAGTGTTATGGTGGCGATATTAGCCGCAAGAAAAAGCTGTTAGACAAGCAAGCAAAAGGGAAGAAACGGATGAAAGCGATCGGAACTGTTGATGTCCCCCAGGAAGCATTTATGGCAGTCCTAAAACTCGATCCTCAGTAAAATCTTGGGGTGAGAATTAACTCACCCTTTTTAGTTTTAGCAGTGGGGAATTATTATGAAACTTTTGAGATTATCCTATCAAGATTTATCCTCTGGATTAAGTATAGATTCTTGCAAATTTTTTCCAGATTTGAATTTATTAGTTGGTATCTCAGGTGCAGGAAAAACCTCGATTTTAAAGGCTATTAGTAATTTAAAAAGAATCGCTAATGGTGAGTCTATAAATGGAGTAAAATGGGATGTAGAACTTTTAACCAATGATCATGTTCGTTATCATTGGTTGGGTGAATTTGAGGTTAGAAAAGCTCGTTCTCTCATCAAGATTGAAGAAGATGAAGTCAATAATAATGACGGCGAAAATAAGGTTAGTATAATTAGGGAAACTCTTTTAAAAGATCAAGAGGTTTTGATCGCAAGAAATCAAGAGGTAATTGAGTTTAAACATTCAAAGACACCAAAACTACCATCTTATTTAAGCTGTATAGAGCTTTTCAATCAAGAAGAAGATGTTTTCCCTGTTCGACAGGAATTTAACAAAATGATTTTCAATCCACTTAAGTTTAATATCTCATATTCAGCAGTTGATAAAATCTTGGAAAACGACGAATATGCCAAATATAACTCTCTCTCTGAATTACAATCGAGTCAACTTCCTATTTCTGACAAACTACTGATCACATATCAAAAATATCCCGATACGTTCGAGATAATAAAGAGAAAGTTTTTAGATATTTTTCCTCAAGTTGAAGATTTAAAAATAGAATTTTTAGAACCATTGAAACTAGGTGATCTGATTGTTTCATCAAATAGAATTGTTTTACTTGAAGAGCCACCTCGCATACAAATAAAAGAAAAAAACTCTAATGTTTGGATTTTAGACCCAAATATCTCCTCTGGAATGATAAAAAGCCTGATGTTCTTAGCAACGATCGAATTATCTCCCGATGGCAGTGTTATATTAATCGATGAATTTGAAAATAGTTTGGGGGTTAACTGTTTGGACACTTTAACAGAAGATTTATTAGTTAATTATCGAGATTTACAGTTTATTATTACCAGTCATCATCCCTATATAATTAATAATATCAGTCCTGGCTATTGGAAAATAGTCACTCGTAAAGGAGGAGTAATTCAGGTACACAATGCGGCTGATTTTCATATTTCTAAAACTCGACAAAAAGCCTTTATTGATCTTATCAATGTCTTAGAAGAATTTCCCCAAGGAATTAGTTAATCGATGAATATTTATTTTTTAGTTGAAGGAAGAAGTACCGAAAAAAAGCTTTATACTGCCTGGTTAACTCATCTTATTCCCGAAATTAAGCGAGTTAAGTTTTACGATCAAGTCAATCACAATAATTACTATCTCATTAGTGGTAATGGCTACCCCTCGATACTTGATGAGGGAATTCCTAACGCCATCGATAAAATTCAAGAAGTATCCAAATATAACTATCTAGTCATCTGTCTCGATGCTGATGAGGATACTGTCGAAGAAAGAGAACAATATGTTAATGACTTTATCACCAAAAAAATTACTATCCCCGCACAACTTGAAATCGTGATCATTATTCAAAATCGCTGTCTTGAAACATGGCTATTAGGCAATCGCACAATATTTAATCCTAAACAACCTTTACAGGGACTTTTAGCTGATTATGTTCAACACTATGATGTTTACGAAAATGATCCCGAACTAATGGGTAGATTTAATTGCAGAAATCATGCCGATTTTCATTTTGCTTATCTAAAGTCTATTTTTGAAGCTAAAAAGTTGTCTTATTCTAAAAAATTTCCTGGGGTAGCTCAAGAACAATACTATCTTAATCAATTAAAAAAGCGTATCGATAAAACTGAACACTTAAAAACCTTTCAGAAATTTATTAATTTTTGTGATAATATTCGTCAAAATTTTAGATAAATTGATCTCTGGTGCTTCTGACGAGGATGAAATATAAGCTGATCTGGCATCGTCTCCTGACTAATAGCTGATTGAGAATACAAGACTATGACAAGGCTTTTGTCCTAGAAATTTCTAGGTCGGCAGATTTTTGTAGTATTGTAGTATAATGGTAACTCCAGAAAAACAATCCCAAAAGTGCCTTTAGTCTCTTCAGTTAGCAGTTACCAGATAGAAGTTAAAAATTGGCAATTTACTTGATGTTATGGCTTCCTTACGGGATATTATCAGTTACTATCGCAATTATCAAAAAGCCGCCTTTTTGAGCATTGCTGCCTCCAGTGTCTTTGAAATTATCGATCTGATGGTTCCCTACGCTGTCGGACAGATTCTTAATGTTCTTTCCGATCAACCTTTAGATGGATTCGTGCAATCTTTGGTCGATCGCACCATGATTTTAACTCCCTTTGCCTCAGAAAAGTGGGTTAGTTTGGCAGTATTATTAGGCTTAATTTTCCTAACCACGGTAATTAAAGCACCAATTCAGCCTTGGGTGGGTGTATGGTTTCACTGGGAAATATCCTTAAGAGCGAGACGAGATCATCTCAAAAAAATTATTGCCAAAATTCTCACCTTACCCCTATCTT
>NZ_JADBSZ010000246.1:0-6958 GCF_020246425.1 Microcystis sp. M079S1 | reverse complement strand
GAAACAATCTGAATTTCCCTGACTCGGTGCATTGGTTTGGTTGGCTTTTCGGTGGTGATTAGTTCATCAGCTTGAATTTGCAGCGCAGCAGCAACATGAAGTGCATCCATCGCCGCTAAACCGTAAGTGCCAGCAATTTCACGACTCACTGCACCCTCCTCGACGTGCAGCAAGTTCTTGTTCTATTTCATCTTCATTGAGCAGTTGCAATCCAGCTGCGATCGCCCGATGTCGGATTTCCCATAACTTTTTGCTTAATGGTGTTTGGGGAATAAATTTAGCTTCTGGTGTTGTTTGTGACTCAGATTTAAGTATTTGAACAAATTGCCAAACTTTTTGTTGCTTTTCCGGGGTCAATTCTCGCCATTGTTCAAGTAGTTCTTCTTCTTTATCCATAAATACCTCGCTCTTAAATTACGCATTCCTCGAATCGTTGGCTGTCCAAGACATATTTGTGGATTAACTTTCGGCTCTTGTAGTAGATATGTATGGGTAGTTCAGGTGTTTTAGGTGGGAACTGGTTCACCTGGCCGCAAACTAGACCATTTACCGGTTTCCCGTAAAAAGCTTTCACAACCCACCACATCCCACTCCATTTCGATATAATCTTCTTTGGTGCGAATGTTAACGTTAATAGAAGGGTTCTTCGCTTCAAAGTCCGGTGTCTCGGTGAGATGACGTTCCTGATGTTGTGTTTCTACGGCATGATAGGTGAGACAGCGATCAACAAAATAGCAGTTAATACAAATACACATAGGTTTAACTCTATAGGTCTTTTCCGCTAATCTAGCTCAGTCTCTCCCCAAATGGGGCCGGTCAAAATTATATTTTTGTAAATTGCTCTTCTCGATGTCTTGTCAAAAAAACCTAGATAGTTTAGTTAAAGAAGTTTTTGCGATTAATCAGCAAGAATTGCCAGAAAATGCTTATTTAGTCGGTGGTGCTGTGCGAGACGCTTTATTAAACCGTCAGAAAGACTATATTGACCTAGATTTTGTGGTTCCCGAAAAAGCGATCGAAATTGCCCAAACTATTGCCCATCAGTATAAAGCGGGTTTTGTGGTTTTAGATGCCGTTCGTCAAATTGCTCGCGTCGTTTTTCCCCAGGGAACCCTTGATTTCGCACAACAGGAGGGAGAATCTCTAGAAATAGACCTAAAAAGACGGGATTTCACCGTTAATGCTCTTGCTTATAATCTCCACACCCAAGAAATTTTCGATCCTTTAGGGGGATTAAAAGATTTAGGCTGCCAATCCCTGCGGATGATTTCCCGCGAAAATCTCCAAGATGATCCCCTAAGATTATTAAGAGCCTATCGACAAGCGGCTCAATTGGACTTTGAGATCGAACCCCATACCCGTGCAACTATTCGTTCTCTTGCCCCTTTATTGCACCGTGTAGCCGCCGAAAGGGTACAATCCGAGTTGAATTACCTTTTGCTCAATTCCCGTGGCAATAAATGGCTAAAAAGTGCCTGGGAAGATGGCTTATTATCTCTCTGGTTGCGTCGGATTACCCCCGCAAAAATGGAGCGAGTTATGGGGGTGGAAGCGGCAGCGGGATTTTTAGAATCTTTGTTACCAGAAAAATTTATCTTTTCCCCTTCTCAGTTACAGTTGACAAAATTGGCCCTATTGGTATCGGATATCTTGGCAGAAGCGGAAAAAGAGTTAATCGATCTCAAGTATTCCAGAGGGGAAATTCGCACGGTAATCACGGTGATTAAGTGTTTACCTCCTCTCAAGGAGGCAGATAATTTAAGTCTGCGGGAACAGTATTTTATTTATCTAAATACGGGAAAAGTATTTCCTATCTTTGCCCTTTTTGCTCTATCGATGGGGATTAACAAAAATATCGTCGCTTCTCTGTTGACTTCCTATCTCGATCCCGATAATATTATCGCCCATCCCCGACCTTTATTAAGGGGCGATGATTTAATTAACCATTTACACCTGAAACCCAGTCCGATTATCGGTAAGTTATTAACTGAGGTACAAATTGCCCAAATTGAAGGCAAAGTTACAGTTTTTCAGGAAGCGATCGATTTTGCTAAAAAGTTATTACAGCAGTTATCTTAATGGTGAGGTTTGTGTCGGGTTTTGTCGCCTCAACCCGACTTAGCAATTGTTCACAGTTTGGAGAGTTTTGTATGTTAATCAGAGTTTTAGATTCGGATTGAGTCTCAGGGTTTTGACTTATCCAAAACTCAGATTATCCAAAACTCAGATTTATTTAGTTTTAAGCTGTGAAGATTGGGGAGCGTTTTCTCCTTAGATTAAAACACGACCGTTTTATTGTACTCCCTTCGATTGATTCAAGAGATTTTGGTAACATTCGGTCGGGGTACGGTAAGATAAATATTTAAAGGGAGTCTGATTAATTATTTCTGCAAATCTTTCGTTATCAACCGCATTGTACTGATCTAATTTAGCGATTAAATTCTTCATGTTATTCATGGAGCTTACCAGACTCCTATTCTCGGATTTGAGATAATGAATTTCAGGGGAATCGCCCTCATGCCGATCAATGGTGGTAATTTGAGCGATAATTCCCTTAATTCCCTGCTTGTACGAAGAAATTAAGGTGTATAAACTCTTTTCCTGAGTAATGAGAAAAATACCTCTCTTCCTGAGATCGAGGACATCAATTCGCCAAGCATTATTATCGGCGATAAAATCTTCTCTTGACTGCACTTCTCGTTGAAGTCTTTCGGCCGCTTTGCTTGATAAAATCAGATTCATCTCTAAAGATAAAGTTAATTATTTAATATTATAAACCAACTAGATTTTTGGTTCTTCGTTACTTGGTATGGTTTGATCGGGTGGCATAAATCGACTACATCCTTATTAGATGAGCTTACCCTGAGAATCTGGCAAAGAAGGTTAGAAACTCAGTACATCAAAGCTTTTAGCTTAACTAATTAGGTTTTAGATTCGACCCTTGTTATCAGGGAGCAATGTTACGCGAAAAAACCGAGTTAAATCCCAAAATTAGGCGTTAAAATTGTCGAATCGAATTTTAAACAAAAACACGATGCTGTAGGGACGGCATTTGTCGTCGCACCTGTTGCAGACGTTGGGGATTAATTTCGGCAATTGCCACTCCCGCTTCTTCCCCCGCATCGGCTAAAACCACACCCCAAGGATCGATAATCATAGCGTGACCGTGGGTGTAACGGCGTGCGTAATTATTGCCCGTTTGAGCAGGAGCTATTATATAACAAGTATTCTCGATCGCTCGCGCTTGTAACAAAACTTTCCAATGATCTTTCCCTGTAAAAGCTGTAAACGCCGCGGGTACAAATAAAACATCGGCTCCTTGCTGCGATAAATAGCGATAGAGTTCGGGAAAACGCACATCATAGCAAATCGAGAGGCCAATTTTGCCCAAGCTATCGGAGCCATAAATCGGCGGTAAATCGATTCCTGCCATGACTGTACTCGATTCCTGATAGGTGTTACCATCCGGGACATTGACATCAAAGAGATGGACTTTTTGATAACGGGCTAATTCCGCACCGTTGCCATCGACTAAAATAGCGGTGTTATAAGCCTTATCGGGAATACCCGTCACCGGCACGGGAAAACCACCCCCTAAAATGGTCACTTGAAACCTTTGGGCCATGGTGCGGAGGAATTTATCGGCTTTGAGAGCAATAGTCTCAGCCTGGGCGATTTTATCGGTTTCTGCCCCCATAAAAGCGAAATTCTCCGGTAAACCGATTAATTCCGCCCCTTTACCCACGGCAAGTTCGATCAACTCTTCAGCGGCAGCGAGATTTTTCTCTAAATCCGGCTGACTGGTCATTTGAATGGCGGCGGCGAGATAGGATTTCATGGGGGTTGAAGCTCTAGAGTCGGATAATCTCTGTAAAATTAATCATAACCTTCGATTATATCCAATTTCAGATATTTTGTCACCCCATGAGTAAAATTGTTTTCTGTGACTTTGATGGCACTATCACCGCCGTGGAAACTTTTGCGGGTATGCTCAAAGAATTCGCCCCCGATTTATCGGCCCAAATTATGCCCCAAATGTACGCCCGCACTCTCAGTCTGCGCCGGGGTGTCCGTCAACTGCTAGAGTCGATACCGAGCCAAAAATACGCCGATATTCTCGCCTATGCCGAAAGCAAGCCAATTCGCCCCGGATTAGCCGAATTCCTCGCTTTTTTACAGGAGCAATCCATCCCTTTTATTATTATCTCCGGTGGCATCCAAGGCATGATTGAAACGGTCTTAAAACGGGAGGGACTATTAGATAAGGTGACAGCAATTTATGGGGTCAATCTTCATACTCAAGGGGAATATTTGCAAGTTCATTCCGATTGGGAAAATGAGACGGAATTAGTGGCTAAAGCCTTGATTATGGCCAAATATTCAGGAGTAGAAACTATTGCGATCGGTGATTCCGTTACCGATATTACCATGGCTAGAAAGGCCGATCTAGTTTTTGCTAGGGATCGTTTAATCGATTATCTGCAAGCGGAAAATCAACCCTATATTCCTTGGGATAACTTTTTTGAGATTCGTGAATATCTGTTATTGAGAGATTAGGGATTGGCTGTTAAGTAGCTGGTTGTAATTAAATTAAACATAGATTTTAGGTTCGATCCCCCCTGCCCCCCTTGATAAGGGGGGTGCCGATCCCCCCTGCCCCCCTTGATAAGGGGGGTGCCGATAGGCGGGGGGATCCCCCTTGATAAGGGGGGTGTCTGACAACTTTTAACACCTACCTACTTATAAGTAATGGTTAGGATAGGCAAGAGGCAATGATTTTCGCCGTCTCATTCCCAAGCTCCGCCTGGGAATGATTTTTGAAGGCTCTGCCTTCTGTAAAGATTACTCAGGAGGCAGAGCCTCTCATTAAACATTTCTAGGCAGAGCCTAGAAACGAGAAATCTATCGATTGTAATCTATACCTATATCTATATATAGATATATATCTATATATATCTATATATAGATATATATAAGTCTCTATAATCTATCGAAAGAAATACCTGGTTTCTACCTAAAGTTAGATTTAAAGAGCGGCGATTTTGTTTAGGATTACCTCAGCAGGTGGGACAATTTTAAAAACGTTTAAAATTCGTCTAACAATCCAACCAAAGCTGCCCTAAATCGGGGGGTAGAATCCCGTTATGGCTCTGTCTTGTCATTGAGGAACTAGCTTAAAATTTAGTGATTGGCAATTTTGAAAAAACCAGTCTTTCTCCCTTGCCAATGTCGCTTAATTCAAGATTTTGGTTCTTCGGTTTGTGTTATGCAAGGGACGGGATTATAAGAGATGAAACCCTTATAGAGAAAGAGATTGCTTCGAGATTTGTCAATTGTTTTCGATCTAGAACGAACTAATCAATTAAGTCTCTTGCCAGATAAGAATTTAGTCGATTTATGCCACCCGATCGAACCATACCAGGTAACGAAGAACCAAAGATTTTTTATTTTTTACTACCCTACTCTCAAGGGTAAAAATAATTGTAAATTTTTGTTGGTTTAGGCTTGACAAAATCGGGGGGGGGGTAAAATCCAGTTGTGGCTCTGTCTTGTCATTGAGGAACTAGCTTAAAATTTAGTGATTGGCAATTTTGGAAAAATCAATCTTTCTCCCTTGCCAATGTCGCTTAATTTGAGTTCTTCTCCTTTAAAGGTCAGTCAGAACATTTGTTTGTTTATTTGTTTTGAGGAAAGTTTCTGAGTATGAAAACTTCGACTGTGCTGAAAAAATTTTCAACGGCTGCTGCTGGATCGGCAGCATTTCTCGCCCTTAGTAACTTTCCTGCTAATGCGGTCAGTGTCGTCCAAATTCCGCAGAGTTCCTTCACTCCTCAAGCAGGATTGATCACCTTTAGTGAATTGGGTCTGGGTACGGTCAACCCTACTTATACTCCGGCGGCTTACGGCGGCAATCCCTTGACGGCACCAACTGTTACCTTTGGTGGCTTCTATCAAGGCCAGGGTTTGTCTACTAACCCTGGAGTAGATTGCCCCGGTGGTGCTGCTACTGGCTGTGTTGTCGGTACGCCTACCAACCCTCTAGCCCTAGATCCGAATTCCCCAAATACTTTCATCACCAATGATGGAGCAGCACCCAATAGCCCGGTGCTGTCGGGAACTCCCATGTTTAACGGTCCTATAACGATTTTATTTGACAAAGACATGGCTGGCGTGGGGTTAGATGGCGGTTTCTTCGATGCTCCCAACTCAACTGCCATCACAGCCTTTGCCCGAGATGGCTCATTTCTCGGTCAAGTATCCAATACTGGCACGGGCATTGAGTTTCTGGGTTTAGTCACTAGCGATGGCAGTGCGGCAATTGCAGGTTTGCAGTTCAGTCTCATCGGTCCTGAGCCTGCTGGTTTTGCCATTGATAGCCTGCGCTTTGGACTTCCAGGGCAAGTTAACCCGCCAGCAACAACACCCGAACCTACTTCAGTTTTAGGTTTACTTGCCATCGGTGCTTTGGGTGCGGGTGCAGCCTTGAAGCGCAAATTAAAATAAAAAACTGGCAAATCTAGCCTTAAATTGGCAGCGATCGCACTTTATCAATAGAGCGCGATCGCTTTTTTGGGAGACATTCCAGATTTTTATTAATCTTTGTTAGAATGATGAGATGGGTAATGGCTTTGAGTTGATTGGAGAACTAACCGAAATAGAGATTATCGCCGTCAACCTCTCTATTCGTGAACTCAGAAGGCTAAAAGCGCAGTTTGGGGGTCGTCGATGGCGAAAGCTAAAAGGAGTCGGCTTAGTTCAATTTCCTAATGGAGAAATCCGCAAAGCTGAACTACACTGGTATGAGTCTCATCGAAAATTTGGGTCTGAAACCCCGTCGTTCTACGACGGCTTTACTGTTAAATATGAGCATCGTTTACGAAATATATGCTAAAATGTGAGGTATGGAAAAAGCCTATTCGTTTCGATTTTACCCCACACCCGAACAAGAGTCGCTATT
>NZ_JADBSZ010000245.1:0-22917 GCF_020246425.1 Microcystis sp. M079S1 | reverse complement strand
TTAGGGACTTGCGTGGGAATAATATCCCAATCGATCGGAGGGCGCAAGCTTTGCGCCCCTACAGTAACGGATTTTGTCCACAATGTAGGGGCGAACTGCGTTCGCCCAAAAGGTACATTATCAAAGCGCAAGTCCCTTACAACTCCTGAAAAGGAAGACTCTGTACCTAGCCATTAAAATAACTGCTATCTCACTTTTTAGAATATGGTTTCGTGGGAATATTTTCTTCATCTTCCACTTCTGTCTGCGCTACATAATAAAATTTTAGTTCATGCAGTATATCGGCGATCGCTTGTTCTACAGCAATTTTTATTCTTAATCTTCGGGTGTGGGGATCGTGATATTTCTCTCCCAAAGTTTTGAAACTACGGGGCAGAATTTGGATAGCATTATTCATGACTTGATCGATTTTAATCTCCGAGAGATATTGACGAAAGGAAGCAGGTAAATTCCTTAACTGTTCCCGCACTTCTGCTATCACTAATTGCTCAACAAAATTGAGAGAAGGTTGGTTCATGAAACAATTTTTTAGTGATCAAAAACTGATTCCATGTTAATACCGCTCGATAAATAATAGCGTGATATTCTCCCGTCGCCATGGTGATTTAAATCACTGTTTAATCCAAGCTGATGGCCAAATACCGCCAATTTCGAGACCAGCTAGACAACTAAAGCTATTTATAATGGTTTTACCGCGACTATCAGCCAATTTTATCGATAATTTACCTTTGAGGGTATCTTGACAAGCAAAACAGAGACCTTTTTCTGTGGGTACACGCACGCGATCGGGAGGATGATCACTGATACCGATTAAGACAATGGTATAATTCTCGTTGGTTGCCCTCATTTCCCAGTATCCCCAGGGTTGCACTGTCCAAGTTAGTTGAGAATTCCAGATATCAAACTTATAAAAGCGATTTTGCCAGTGAATACCGATAATTCCCACCGATTCCGTCCAGTGGAGAACTTTCCGGGTAGAACCCACTGCGGTTAAGGTTAAATCGGGATTTTCAGGGAAAGCATTACAATTAATCCAAAACCACTTTTCGGGGAAAGAATAACCCCAATTTTTCTCGCTATAAAAAGGTACATTCTCAAATTGGTAATTTTTTCCCCCATAGGTAATCATTCCCGTTGCTAAACCATGAGCAGTTAAAATCTGCCAACCCGGGTCAAAAATCGGTAAATAAGATAATATTCCTGCTGTTGCTTGGGGTAAACGCTTGTTATCTCCCCAACTGTACCTAGTTTCAACGCAATAATCCCATTGACAGATTTCTCCAGTGACAGGATCATAAATTCGTCCTTGCTGCTGGTTTGCCGTTGCTTGATAACCCTCTTGAACAGACTCAAAAAAAGCTGACGGGGAAAGCAGACAGGGACGGATTTTTAAGTTAGTTTTTCCCCAATGGATAATGGCTAATTCCTGACGACTTGCCCAAAATTTATCCGTATCGGGAAAAGTGCGACAAAGATAATTAGATTCTATGGCTAAAATTTGTACCGCTCCGCCGCTATTGACTTGACCGCCGCTTGGGTCTTGAATAGAATACATAAAGGCGAATCCGTCGGCTAATTGCGGAATCATGACTCGGAAGTACCAACCTTCAAAGAATCGGGGAGTGATACCATCCCAATGGTAGCCAGAATGAGGGGGTTGTGAAGACATCTATGGGTTTATCTTTAGGTATTGATTTTGGCACATCGGGAGCGCGAGCGATTGCTATTGATTCTAGCAAAAATATCGTCGCTGAGGTTCATTATCCTTTCACCGATGCCAATTTTCAGGATTGGCAAAAGGCCCTATTTTATTTATTGGATAATCTAGGGGATTCGGTGCGTTCAGAACTTAAATCGATCGCAATTAATGGTACTTCCTCGACGGTGTTATTATGTGATAATTGGGGTAATCCTCTTTCTGAGGCAATATTATACAATGACGGGCGAGGAATTGCCTTTTTAGAAGCAATTAAAGCTATAGCACCCCCTCACCATCCCGTGATTAGTGCTACCTCCAGTTTAGCTAAATTACTTTGGTGGAGTGAACAAGAAATTTTTTCGCAAGCGCGTTATTTTCTCTCGCAAGCGGATTGGTTAGCATTTCTCCTGCACGGTAAACTGGGAATTAGTGATTATCACAATGCCTTAAAGTTAGGTTATGATCTTGAAAATCTCTGTTATCCCGATTGGTTAGAGAATTTACCGATGTTTAATTTATTACCGCAAATTTTTGCCCCGGGTACAGCGATCGATACTATTAAACCGGATTTAGTGACTCGTTTTGCTATCCCGAAAGATTGTTTAATTTATACGGGAACCACCGACAGCATAGCGGCATTTTTAGCCAGTGGTGCTAATTCTTTAGGGGCTGCAGTGACATCTTTAGGTTCAACTTTAGTCTTAAAATTATTAAGTAGCCAGAAAGTTGATGATAGTAACTATGGCATCTATAGTCATCGTTTAGGAAATTTGTGGTTAACTGGTGGGGCATCCAATACGGGAGGAGCAGTGTTAAAGAAGTTTTTTTCTGATCAAGAATTGAGAAATTATAGTTTAGCAATAGATGGACAAAAAGAAAGTAATTTAGATTATTATCCTCTACTAAAAGCGGGCGAGCGCTTTCCCATTAATGATCCTTTTTTACCCGTGAAACTGACTCCACGGCCCGATAATCCTCGAGAATTTTTGCATGGTTTACTAGAAAGTATTGCCCGCATTGAAGCTTTAGGTTATCAGCGTTTACAGGAATTGGGGGCCAATAAATTAGAGCGAGTTTATAGTGCGGGTGGTGGGGCCAAAAATTCGACTTGGAGAATAATTCGTCAGCGTCATTTAGGGGTTCCCGTGCTTTTGTCTAAACAGGAGCAAGCGGCCTATGGTACTGCCCTATTAGCACAGCAATCGGTTACGCTGTTGAAATAGTCTCATAAGTAGGGTTTGCGGCAAAAAGTTTGTTGGTGGGGTTAGGAGTCGGTCGTCAGGAGTCAGGAGATTATTTTATTTATTCTCCCCACACCCCACACCCCACACCACACCCTACACCCTACACCCTACACCCTACACCCTACACCCTTCGTTAATTAACCGTAATAGGGTGGCTCATTACCCAGTTTCCATTTGATATTACAGCCTAAACTCGGTTTTTGGTCCGTCGGCACCGGTTGACCGGTTAAAACCTTGTCAATAGCGGCGCGCAGATCTTTGCCTGTCACCGGTATTCCATTACTAGGGCGACTATCATCCAATTGACCGCGATAGACTAGAATCCGCTGACTATCAAAGAGGAAAAAATCGGGAGTACAGGCTGCCGTGTAAGCTTTCGCCACTTCTTGGCTTTCGTCATAGCATAAATTGAATTTAAAGTCAAGGGTTATCGCCATTTTTTTCAAATTTTCGGGCGAATCATCGGGATATTTCTCCACGTCATTAGAACTAATTGCGAGGATGCCCAGATTGGTGTTAGCATAATCGCGACCTAGACGGGAAAGTTCTTCTTGAATGTGTTTAACAAAGGGACAATGTTCACAGAGGAAGATGACTAACAGAGCGGTTTTAGCCGCAAAGCTGTCCAGAGAGATAGTTTCACCCGAAACCACATCGGGTAAGGCAAAACTGGGAGCTTTTGTCCCCAGATCTAACATTGTGGACTCGGTGCGTGCCATAAAGTTTCTACTCTTTTCTATAGGGAGGACTGAGATTTTTATAGCATTTCACGCTTCATCGCGCAAATTTAAGGCCTTAACCAGCATCAGTAAACAGTAATCAGTGAACTGATAAGCCATTGACCTATCTAAATTACTGGTTAGAGCTGCAGTAGTCATAGTTCGCAGTGTCCGCCAATTGTGGAATAAAACTACTACAGAAATTCGCTTCTTCATCAGTAGTTTAGCAGCAGATGCCCAAAAACAGGCCGAGGTGATTCGCAGATTGGAGTATCGAAAATAGTCTCCATTGGGTACTCGATGTTACATTTAGTGAAGATGCCAGTGGGATTCGTCTGGGGTATGGAGCGGAAAACCTAGGTCTGTTGCGCCGTTTAAGTCATTAGTAGATGCAATGAGTATATCCATTTATCGAACTCTTGAGTCGAAATGACTGGGTTGCTTTCAATTTACACACATTACAGAAAATCAGAAATTAACCTTCCATACATTGTATCCAGTTCATAACATTCTGGACAACTTACTGGTAAACTGGCAAACTTGGGAGCATCTCACCTTTGTAACCACTAAATCAGGTTTTATGTCAAGCTATTTTGAAAGCCTTGCTAGAAACCAGTTTTAGGGACAAGTATAATTACTCACTTGCATAAATGAGATGCTCCAGGCAAACGGCAAACGGCAAACTGGCAAATGGCAAACTTACTGGAAAAATAAAATTATGGGAACTTTGCAAGCAAAAAACCACATCCTCAAACCTGTATTCATCATCATATCAGGATTAGCGATTACTCAAACTATTGGCTGTACAACTTTCAATAGCTATCATCAGAAAAATCAAGTAAACGCCCAAACACCTGCAAAACCAGCACCCCAAGAAATTGTACAAACTGGAGAAGTGCGCCCTTTACCCGGTAGTTTAGATAAAATACCTGTTTTTAATAGCAACAGTCCAGAGTGGATCAAAAATGAAGGTATTCTACTTTCTACTTTTACACCTAATAACAAAAAAGTTCCAGCCGCACATTTAAACTTTCCCATTCAAGGCAGATTTGATTTATTTGCTCATCATTATACCCACACTCCCAAGGATTTACAAACCTTATATATAGGAGTAATTTTACATAATCCCAGTAAAAAACCTATCACTATTAACATTTTACAAGGTGCGAGTTATTTAATGACAGAAGCACCGTTTGTCACCTTGCAACCCTACATAGAAAATAACGATGGTAAAGCATTTTCTGGACCAGGTGCAAGAGCAGTAGCGGATGTTTTGCGGGGAGTACGTCAAAAAGAATTTCCAGCAAGAATAGTCATTCCTGCTGGGGGAAGTCAAATGTTGTTAAACCATCCTATCCCAGTCAGAAATTTAGAAAAACCTGTCAATGGGAGATCCAGTTTTTTCCGATTAAATAGCAGTGGTAAAATTTATGCAGCGAGTTTAGCCATGTTTGCGAAAAAAAATGCTGATGGTAGCGAGCGCGCACCCACATTAAAAGAATGGCAAGACTTATTAAATAACGGTAACTTTGCAGGACCAAGAGATAAAACCCCCACACCCCCAGATGCAAAAGGAGGTCAATTAATTTACAGCAGAGTCGCAGGTATATCCGAAGGTGCAACATGGAAAGCAAACCTCACAGACAACACCAAAACCCAAACCCTGACTATTCCCGAACCAGGTAAAACTATTTCTTATCCCATAGCCACCTTACGGGGTGGAAGGTTAGGAACAGAACAAAGCCAAACCGCAAAAATGCTAGTGCGGTATCCTGATACTGCTTACGAAGCACATGGTAACTATGGGGTAGAATATCAACTCAACATACCTTTAACTAATAACACTGATAAAAATCAGACAGTTAGCATCACTTTAGAAACTTCATTAAAAGAAGATAGACTATCTGAAAAAGGAATTAAATTTAGAAAACCATCATTAGACTTTCCCTTTTTCCGTGGTACAGTGCGTTTAAAATATAGCGATGATCAAGGTAAACAACAAACCCGTTATGTACATTTATGGCATAGAACAGGGCAGGTTTTAGATCCTTTATTAAAACTAGATTTAAAACCAGGAACTCAAATAAAAGTACAATTAGATGTTATTTATCCACCTGATTCTACACCGCCGCAGGTGGTTACAATTAAGACTTTGGAAAATTAAAATAAATTGCAACAGACAAAAATCACTGACTGCCTTGTCTGTTACGGCGAACTGACAGGAGTTAATCTGAGAGGAAGCAAAAAAAAAGGGCGTTGCTGAATCAAGGTATGAATGACAATCTTGCACCCATCCAAAAGTTAGTTTGGGTCTAGGTTTTAAAAATCCCACAAAAGAAGATTCATATCTCAAATCAGCAACGCCGGTTGAATGGTACTCAACCCCTCTTTCTTTCCCTCCCCGTTTATCTTGACTCTAATCTCGGAATTTAGCAACAGTTTTCTTGCCTTAAATCCCGGAATTAACCTACTGAAACTGATCTGCCCAATTTTCGATCACACGCTGACTTTCGCGAGCAATAACTAAAGCATTATCGGGGACATTTTTAGTGATAGTTGAACCCGCAGCCACGGTGACATTTTTTCCTAATTTTAAAGGAGCCACTAAAACACTATTTGCCCCGGTTTTTGTGCCACTGCCGATCAGAGTTTGGTGTTTTTTCACGCCATCGTAATTAGCCGTAATTGTTCCCGCACCAACGTTAACTTTTTCCCCTAAAGTGGCATCTCCCAGATAGGATAAATGGGCAATATTGGTTTGATTGCCGATGCTACTTTTTTTAATTTCAACAAAATTACCGACTCGACAATTAGCCCCAATTTTCGCTTCTCCGCGCAAATGAGCATAGGGACCGATGCGACAACCAGAATCCACCTGACTATCAGAAATAACCGAAAATAAGACCGTTACATCGCTGCCTATCCGACTATTTTCGATTAAACTCCCCGGACCTATACGACAACCAGAAGCGATTATCGTCTCACCGCGCAGATGGGTTTGGGGTTCGATAATCACATCGGGACTGAGGGTGACAGTATCCTCAATGGTGACACTATCGGGGTCAATTATGGTGACTCCAGCGGCCATCCAATCATCTTTGACTCTAGTTTGCAGGATATCATAGGCGGCGGCCAATTGTTTGCGATCGTTAATGCCGCTAATTTCTAAAAAGTCCTCCACATCCACGGCCATGACGGGATCGAGAAAATTGACCACATCCGTGAGGTAATACTCACCTTGATCGTTATTGGGGGTTAAATTAGGCAGTATAGCCGCTAATTTTGACCAATTAAAGCAGTATATACCTCCATTAATCCGGTGGTTTTGTCGTTGGGCATCGGTACAGTCTCTTTCTTCGACAATCTGCTTAACGAGATTATTGCCATCACAAAAAACTCGACCGTAACCTTTCGGGTTTGGGAGGTTAGCAGTTAAGAGGGTGGCAGCGTTACCATGGTCTTGATGAATCTGGAGAAGATTTTGCAAGGTTTCGGGACGCAACAGGGGAACATCGCCATTTAAGACCAACAAATCCCCCTGAAAGTCCTCTAAATGGGGGATTAATTGCTGAATAGCATGGCCAGTGCCTAACTGTTCCTTTTGTTCAACAAATTCGATATCATCGAGATGCTGTAGAGTATTTCGCACCTGTTGCCCTTGATAACCGATAATTACCAGTTTTCGCTGCGGATGTAAGGATTCGCTGACATTAAGCACCCGTTCCACTAGCGAGCGACTGCCGAGGGGATGTAAAACTTTCGGAAGGCTGGACTTCATTCGGGTTCCCTTACCCGCCGCTAAAATTGCTACCGCTACCATGGTCATGCTTGCCAATATCGTTCGCGACTGAGTATATCGCACTCCGATCCCTTTGGTTGCAAGAATTTTTTCCCTCTTTCATCCTGTGCCAGTTGAGAAACTACCATAAAAAGGTTTTCTTTAAGACATTGTTAAGGTACTATATACAAATTGAAACAATTAAACATAATTAGCACTCTATAGATACCGCTATGACAACTGTACTAACTAAGGAATCCTCCGCCATGAAACAGATTCGCACCACCTACCAAGCTGACCAACAGGTGAAATACCTGCATCTAGAAGCGGAAATCGAGGTACTGCTGCAACAACTGCAAAACCTCAAGCGCAAAAACCAAGAGAATCAAAACCTAAATTAAAGAAAA
This sequence comes from Microcystis sp. M079S1, assembly GCF_020246425.1. NCBI lineage: Bacteria > Bacillati > Cyanobacteriota > Cyanophyceae > Chroococcales > Microcystaceae > Microcystis > Microcystis sp. M079S1. The sequence continues at coordinate 15,070 of NZ_JADBSZ010000245.1, read as the reverse complement.
TTTCCCTAAGAATTCTCAAATCCCACCCTCTTACTAGCGAGAAGGTGGGAAAATGTTTTTTGAGAATTCCAGATAGGTGTAGATTAATGATCAATTTTACCTTACAGCAAGCCTTCGCCCGTCGTCATGCCCTGAAAGTGATCAGTGGGTTAAATAATTTTGATCGCTCGCAGGTTCTCTCAGTAGTTAAAGCCGCTACAGCCGGAGGAGCAACTTTTGTCGATATTGCCGCTAATACTGACCTAATTCGGGCGGTAAAAGCCTTGACAAATTTACCCGTGTGTGTATCGGCCGTCGAGCCAGAATTGTTGGTGATGGCAGTGACGGCCGGGGCCGATTTAATTGAGATCGGTAATTTCGATAGTTTTTATGCCCAAGGACGCATTTTTGAGGCGGCGGAAGTTTTAGCCCTAACCCGTCAAACTCGCGACTTACTGCCCGAAATTACCCTGTCTGTGACAGTTCCCCATCTGCTGCCCCTCGATGAACAGGTGAGACTAGCGGAAGCTTTAGTTAGTCAGGGTGCCGATATTATTCAAACCGAAGGCGGCACTAGCAGTCAACCCCGTCACGCCGGTATTTTGGGACTGATTGAAAAAGCTACCCCGACTTTAGCGGCAGCCCACGCTATTTCCCATGCAGTTAAGGTTCCCGTCCTCTGCGCTTCCGGTTTATCCATTGTCACCGCTCCTATGGCGATCGCTGCTGGAGCGGCCGGTATCGGTGTTGGTTCGGCGATCAATCAATTGGATAATGAAGTGGCCATGGTGGCAGCTGTGCGCGGTTTAGTCGAATCTCTGCAAGCACAACCGGTCCCTATTGGCAACTAGAACAATTTTTGTCTAGATACGACGGAGAAGGGTCTGTTTTCCCTTCTCTTTTTCCCTTTGTCACCAGTTATCAGTTACCAGATGTGAGTTTTCAGTTATCAGATGTGAGTTAAGCTGTACTGAATTTAAACCGCGTCTTGGAAATTTTAGTACAAATGCTCAAACTGCTTCTCCCTGCTCCGCAGCTCCGGCGCTCCCCTGCAATCTTAACGAGCAATTTAGATATAGCGTTTTTCAGTCTGCTGAGGTACAAAAGTTATGGGTTTTAGGCAAAAGGCAAGAGGGAAAAGGCAAAAGGGAAGAAAAATAGGTGTACCTCACTAGCTTAGGAAACGCTATAGTCAAAAGCTTATCAGTTCACTGATTACTGCTCACTGATTACTGATTACTGATTACTGATTACTGATAACTGATTACTGCTCACTGATAACTGATTACTGCTCACTGATAACTGATAACTGATAACTGATAACTGAAAAGCCCCAACCCCATCAACTGTGGTAAAATGCGCTATGGCTCAAAACATTAGAGATAGAAGCACTCCACCATGATTCGAGATATCTTCATGCCCGCGCTCAGTTCCACCATGACCGAAGGAAAAATAGTTTCTTGGGTGAAGTCCCCCGGGGAAAAAGTCAGCAAAGGGGAAACGGTGTTAGTGGTCGAATCCGACAAGGCCGACATGGACGTAGAATCGTTTTATGATGGTTATCTCGCTGTAATTTTAGTCGAAGCCGGCCAGGAAGCACCCGTGGGGGAAGCGATCGCCTATATCGCCGAAACTGAAGAGGAAATTGAACTGGCCAAAGCTCAGGGAAAAACCGCCGCATCCGCCCCTAGCAAGCCCGTAGAGACCCCAGAAATCGCTCCGCCTCCCGTTTCGATCCCCGTCGCCGCCGTTAAAGATAATGGCCGTTTAGTCGCCTCTCCCAGAGCCAAAAAACTGGCTAAAGAATTAAAGGTGGATCTGAAAACCCTAGTGGGTAGCGGTCCCCACGGACGAATTACCGCCGAAGACGTAGAAAAAGCGACAGGAAAAGTCAGCACCGCCCCCGCTCCCGTCATTACTCCCCCGCAACCCGTCAGCGTGCCTGTAGCGGCTCCTAAAGCCCCGATTCCGGCCAGCGCTCCGGTCGGTCGGACTGTTCCCCTCACCACTCTGCAAAAAGCCGTCGCCCAGAATATGTCGGTTAGCCTACAGGTTCCCACCTTCCAAGTGGGCTACACTATCACCACCGACCCACTGGATCAACTCTATCAACAGCTAAAATCCAAGGGTGTCACCATGACGGCCCTGTTAGCAAAAGCAGTAGCCAACACCCTCGCTAAACATCCGATCGTTAATGCCAGCTATAGCGACGCAGGAATCCAATACCACGGGGCGATTAACGTGTCCGTAGCCGTAGCTATGCCTGGTGGTGGCTTAATTACGCCGGTTTTGCGCTCTGCTGACCAGATGGATATCTATTCCCTCTCCCGCAGTTGGAAAGATTTAGTTGATCGCGCCCGCAGTAAACAACTGCAACCGGAAGAATATAATAGCGGTACTTTTACCATTTCTAATCTGGGAATGTTCGGAGTCGATCGCTTTACCGCTATCTTACCCCCCAACCAAGGCGCGATCCTAGCCGTGGGCGCTTCCCGTCCCCAAATCGTCGTCAATAACGATGGTTTATTCGGAGTGCAAAAACAGATGACGGTTAATCTCACCAGTGACCACCGAGTCATCTACGGGGCCGATGCAGCCTCCTTCCTGCAAGACTTAGCTAAACTGATCGAAACTGAGGTGCAGTCTTTAACTATGTAATCAGAATCTAGACAGCAGGAGCCAAGGGAGTTTCTCTCTAGCTCCTGCTTTGTTGTTACTAAAAAAATGTAAAGAATTAGCTAAAATGGGTTTAACCTTATCTATCACCCGAAACTATCGCCCAAACAAGGCCAAAAAAAGTGTTAATCTCAGGGAACTTTAAGATCTAAGCCAATATCGGTAAATTAACCCTCGATCTCGCCCTATATATTAAGCCTACAATAACTCGTATTCCCACGACCTAACGCCTACCCATAGGAAAAAATGATCACAGAGAATAGTCGCTTACGTTCAGAATTTTTAAATACACAGGTTATCACTCGCAATACAGGCAAAAAACTCGGCGTTGTTAAAGATATCCTAGTAGATATCGATCAACGAGAAGTGGTTGCCCTGGGACTCCGCGATAATATCCTCTCCCTGTCGGGAATGCCTCAATATATGTATTTATCGAGCATCAGTCAGACGGGAGACGTGGTTCTCGTTGAAGATGATAACGTCTTGGAATCCGTCGATATCGATGCTTATACTCCCTTAATCGGTAGTGAAGTGATCACGGAAACCGGCGAACCTTTAGGCAAAGTCCGCGATTATCAATTTGATCCCCTTAGTGGTCAATTACATTCCATTGTCATCGCTTCCCTGGGATTGCCTCTGATCCCCGAACAATTGATCAGTACCTACGAAATTGCCATTGAAGAAGTGGTTAGCAGCGGTCCGAATCGCTTAATTGTCTTTGAAGGGGCCGAAGAACGTCTCACGCAGGTTAGTGTGGGGGTTTTGGAACGTTTGGGTATTGGTCGTCCCCCCTGGGAAAGAGAAGAGGAAGAAGCTTATTATACTCCCGCTGCTCGCCCGGAAAATCAGTTAGGTACGGGTATTCCCCTCCGCACCCCCGTTGAGGCCGCTAAACCCGTTGAAGAACGCTGGAGTGAAGACGAATGGGAAAAAGAACCCCTGCGCGCCACTCCCCCACCGCAAAAACGGGCCGAAGCTCGTTATTATGAGGAAGAATACGAGGAAGAAGAAGATAATTGGGGAGAGGCTCGCTCAGAACGCACAGAAAGCTTTTCTCGTCCTCAGTACGACGATTACGAAGATAAGGCCGAGGATGATATGTGGGATGATGACGTGGAACCAGATTACAATCCCCCCCGCATCAATATCACCGAGAAGAAAAAAGAGAGAATCCCCGAATACGAAGACGGTTAATCTTTGACAGTCCCCCTATCCATTAGTTACATATTTCTTAACATAAAATTTGACAAAAAAAGAAAAGTGTGCTATGTGGACTAAGGGGGTTCTCTGGGGGGACTAAATATTTTTGGTATCACTTCGAGTGCAGTGATTTGTCAGACTTTACAGATGTTCAATGAACTCTTCAACTGTGACTTGGGCTTGTTTCAGAATTCCACTTAATGTACCAACCTTCAATTCCTGATGTACAGGGACAACACAACCAATTTTGCCCTCTTCGGTTTCTTTCTTCATCACAACATGGCTACCTGTTTGACGAACTTGCTCGAAGCCTAAGCGTTCAAGAGATCTAATTGCCTCCCCACTAGAGATTCGTGGCAGCTTAGGCATAACTAACCTCAATACTGGTCACAAATCTAGGGGATGTTTCTGGTAAGGTAAATTCCTCTAGGTAAAGCCGTGTGGCTTCTTTCAATCCAGCAATCGCCTGCTCAATTGTTTCTCCTTGATCTACTGTACCAACTTCTGGACATTCAGCAATGTACATATTATCTTCTTTGTACAAAATAACAGTAAAGATGCGATTTTTCATGGTGTCTTATCATCTCCGGCTTACTCTGAAAATCATAACATAACTGTTTCCTAATCGTTTGGTTAGAAAATAGTTAGGTTTCCTGATCATTGACCCAACTCACGCTTTTTGAAAAACTCTATAAGATATTAAGTTATTAGTACTTAATCTAATATTGTCCCACCTTCCTAGAATTGAGTGAGAAGATTGTGCAAAAACAGGCGTAGAGTTGATTAATCATTGAAATAAATTTGCCCCAATCAAACCGACTCGATGAACTGCTCGATGTCCGATTCTTACGAACCAAATTTGAGCATAGGTCAATCGGGCTAAAAGTTGATCGGAAGCTGTGAGGCTGTCTTTTGCTACTTCAAAAGCCCCTGTTTCGATATCTATGGCTACAATCTTCCCATGATTGCCTTCCTCGACTTGGTGGCGCACCTGAGATTCATAAATCTCTTTACCACGTCGAGCGAATTCTTCTTTGCTGTAGCGGAGTTGATTAACTGTCATTGTCCTGACCCCGTTGCAACTTTTGCCCCTCTATTTTAACCTAAACATTGGCAATCTTCGCTAACATTTCTCAACTAAGCCCACAAGAGCGGCATCGCATTTAGACTCACAGTTTCAATCAATGTGCATGGTGCGTTCCCCAAAATCGATCGCTGGAGCGCCAGAAGTTGTCTTAGGGAACGCACCCTACAAGATTGCGTACTGCTACGCAGTGCCTTCGGCATCGCACTCACCAACCAACTTGGTACGGTCGGTTTGCAACGGGATTGTTATGCCGTGTCGCTTTATGGTTTCAAGACTTCTTTTGCTCCTTCGATGAAAAATTTGGCAACAGGGTGATCAATCATTTTTTCCAAAGCTGCAAAACTACCTGCTTTAAATCCTCGCAAAATTCGGGACTTCATCTCTGGATTTTTTTCGACTTCATCAACAGCCTTTGCGCCTAAAACTCTAGGGCTGTCACTAGGATAGTCCGTAGATAGCTGTTCTAGTAGAGCTTTGATGTCTTTGGAAGCCTGCGCTAAATCTTGATTGTTGTTGATTTGAGTACCAATTTTGTCACCCATAACCTTATCGCCTGCAATATTGTCACCCGAACCATATTGATGAATTGAATTTCCCATGATTAACTCCTGAATAATGATCTGCAATTTTTTGTGATCAATCCCCTCTTTTAGCACTTTGCATAGTCTGATAATTGAACCTCCATAAGGCTCAGATTGCATAGCATCATAGCAACCGCTTTGATTGCTGGAGCATAGATAGTAGCCCATTTGAAGTTTCTGGTTAAAGCTGACAAGCTGATTGTTAAAGTCAAGGAGACAACCATAGGTCTGATGATGAGCAGCAAGTTTTGTATATCCACCAATCAAGCAACACATCACAAGATGAAAGAGTGCATGACGTTGAAGTGAGTAATCATACTTCCGCTCCAGAATTCCCCACGAGATGAAGCTTAGAGAAACAGCAGCAGTGCATGGATATAAATCTTCTACATTGGCTCCAGCAATGAATAGATTTGCAAGCCCATGATCTAAAGCAGTGATCACACCATCATAGAAAGTTATCAGAAGATCTTCTTTATCTGACCTCATTTGCCTTTTTTGACTATCCAAAAATCCAAGAATTTTAAGATAATCAACGACAGGCTCCTTTAATGGAGAATCATCTCCACTGTATGGAGGTAGAAGATAAAACCTGAAATCTGATTGAGTTTCGTTTGCCTCATTCAAAAAATTCCCAAATTCACTTTCATACTGATAGTGCGGAAGAATAAGCACTTTAGGCATTGCATCTCACCCTGTCCTGTGATTCTAAATTAACCTTCCAAGGAGATCTTCATGAAGAATTGAGCAGCATAACCACATATTATACGAAAACTTTCTGCATAACAATCTCCAGAGCAACGATAGGGGTCAACTTTCTGCATATCACCCAGTCCTACAACATATATACTAATTTGTCAATAGGTAGTAATATTTAATCTGCTTATACTTCGAGTTTTGGTCTGAAAATGGGCGATCAATCCCACATTCCGCACCCTCAACTGTCACATAATACTAAATCGGTTGAGTAACGCACAGAAAACGGGTTTCTCGGAGAAACCCGTTTTCTGCTCATGCAAAAGGCAAAAAGGGAGAATAAATAATCAGTCTTTAATAACCGGATTTAGGATTATTTAACCTTTAATCAAGGCTATCACTGGGCAACCAATCTTCGATCACCTGCGCGATAGTATAGGGACAAAACTCTGGAAAAATGCTCAGGACTAAACCTGTTTGTCTGGCGGCCTCTCGACGCGCTCTGGTATATTCCTTGGCCAAAATTGGCGCGGGATAACTGCTTAAACTGGGACTATCCTCTAACTTACGACGAATTTGCGATCGCCCATCATTGATGGAATCCAGCCAACGGTTGAACTCACCCGCCGTCAGTAGCTTTGGGTGCTTGTCAAAGTCTAGAATAAGGTCGGGTGCGGTGATTTGTTAGACGGGCTTATACTGATAACTAAGTTCGAGTGCGTTGCAAAAACTATTGAGGCGATTCAGTAAGGCATTATAGTAAAGGTAAGGATCGTCTTGTTCATTCTGGAGACGGGCATACAAGGTTAGCTCTGGCTCTGGAGCTAGGTGATCTTTAGGGATATCTAAACCGGCTTGGGTTAAGCGCGTTGCCGCAATCGCAACTAGCAAAGCCCCAATTGTATCGCACTCACCATTGTGGAGATCTTTCAGTCCGGGCAGGATAGTCTCGGCTCCTGGCAACTCATTGAGATTCATCATTGTTCCTCCTCTGGTTGATCTTCAAAACGTTCAATGAAGTTCTCGATTCTGCTTCTGAGTATATCAGGGTTAAGAGAGGGGAATCGGATTAGTTCAGGTACAATTGCCTCAAAGCAATCCCTTAGCTCACTCAAAGAGAATAATTTCTGTTTGTACATAGCTTCAACATCTTTAATGTCGCGATCAAATCCCCTAGATAGTTTAGAAAGAGCTTGGGCTGTAAAATCATAGTGATAGAACGAGATTTGACCTCGTTTGCCAATAAATACGCTTCTGTCGCGCCATCCTGGAAGAGGTGGCAAGAAATCCTGCGGAGATGCCAGTTCGATATTGATGTTTAATTCTTGTTTGAGCTTGGCGATCGCTTGAAAAATGCCCAGTGGTTCAGGATCTAGACGAAGATCAACATCAACTGTGGAGTTGCGCCATCCAACCAGCAAGGCACTAGCTCCACCTGTAAAGTAGATGCAGCCGGAACCCTGAGCTTCTTTCCCTAAGATTTGCATCAGGCGTTTTAACTTCTGAGCGTCAACGTTTGCACGCATTTTTTTGCCGTGATTATCTGCCTCAAGTGACGATTTTAGTTTAGTGCCTACTCAAAAGTAAATTCTACTCTTCTAAGTACCTAAGCAAAATTAATTACACATCTAAGCCACTACTCCGTCAGACTTCTGGTGTGAGGAAACAGTGAACTGAAAACTCAAATCCGATCCCTAATAGCTGTCTCCCGTCTCGGAGTCTCCCGTCTCGGAGTCTCGGAGTCTCCCGTCTCGGAGTCTCGGAGTCTCGGAGTCTCCTGTCTCGACTAGGAAATTAATTTTGCACGACTACTTATCACCTGCGCGATAGTATAGGGACAAAACTCTGGAAAAATGCTGAGAACCAAACCTGTTTGTCTGGCGGCTTCTCGACGCGCTCTGGTATATTCCTTGTCCAAAATTTGCGCGGGATAACTGCTTAAACTGGGACTATCCTCTCCGTTCATCATAAAGTTAAAGCAGACGACCTACGCCAAAGCGGTGAACGCCTTTATGTCCAATTCGGACACGCCAGATTTGAGCATCAGGGTTTCGTTCAAGCAATCGATTAGAAGCAGTTATTGTGTCATTGGCAAGCTCAAAAGCACCTGTTTCGATATCTATGGCTACAATCTTCCCATGATTGCCTTCCTCGACTTGGGGGCGCACCTGAGATTCATAAATCTCATTACCACGTCGGGCGAATTCTTCTTTGCTGTAGCGGAGTTGATTAACTGTCATTGTCCTGACCCCGTTGCAACTTTTGCCCCTCTATTTTAACCTCAACATTGGCAATCTTCGCTAACATTCCCCAACTGGGCCCACAAGAGCGGCATTGCATTTAGACTCACAGTTTCAATCAATGTGCATGGTGCGTTCCCCAAAATCGATCGCTGAAGCGGTAGAAGTTGTTTTAGGGAACGCACCCTACAAGATTGCGCTCTGCTACGCAGTGCCTTTGGCATCGCACTATATTAATCTGTGAAGTCACACAGCAACAGGCAACTTTGAAAATTCACCAATATTTCAGCTAACGGTGAAGTTAGGTTAAGCGAGTTTGCAAGAAAAGAAGTCGAATTATTGAACCGATTTGATTCATTGAAGTCTACTTATTAAATCACCACGTCGAAATGTTGCAGATAGCTGCTGCAAGGAAATCTCTTGTTCTCCATAAAGATCCTGAAGTGCCTGTTTAATATCCTGTAATGAAGCATTAAAGTAACTCTCCCCATTTTGATCAATAAGCATTTGGGCTGATTGAAAATTTTGATGACTAATATCTTTCATCTGAACTTTCATATCAGCCAAAAGTTTTTGTCCCATCTGCATTGCAATAAAGCAGGAAGCATAGCGGACAAAATCTGGGTCAGTAGACTCAGGTCTTTTGCGGCGGTTTTCTGCAATTCTGTAAAGCTGAACAGCTATTACGATTTGCGCTCCATTTAATTGGTCAGTAAAGATTGTATCATACAGTTTCCCAAAATGTTCACGAGAGAAAAACTTTGCTTGATGAGGTTTTCTTCGCCAAACGGATAATACTGCCTCAGCAGCTACTCCTGAAGTAATATCAGCAGAGCGAGTAGGAGTATTGGAACGTTTAGTCCTGTAGTTAAATCCTAATTGCTCAATATCCTTTTCCAATATTTTCTGGCGCTCATCATTAGCACGTAAATCTTTGAGATCTACTGGATTTTGGCTATTGGTTGCGTAGGTAATTCTTTGAACTAAACCTTCATTTTCACGAGGCAATTGATAGAGTCTTAAAAGAACAAAAGCTTGGGCATTTTGATGAATTAAATCTGGTTCTCGCAAGGTTTTAAATATGGTCATACACGTTTGACCACCGTTAATGATTTGTAAATTCTCAACACGCACTTTGTAATCGCCATCTTGCAATGCGTTGTATGAGAAACTATCACAAATCAACGTGACCCCGTTATTATAAAAGTAAAAATTGTTTTTTTCATCGCTAGTTAAAGTATGACGGATACCCTCATTTACGCGATTTCCTTGTAAACCCAAGTAGCGACGAATATTGCGCTCTAATAAACGTTCTCCATGTCGCTCTATAAGTGTGGCAATTTCTGTCACCGAAATTCTACCCAACAGTACTCGGCTAAACTCCATATCTTCCACAATAGCTTTGCCACTTAGCTGCAAAGTATCTTTTACGGGTTTAGAAGCTTGAAGAATTTTGACTAAACGCTCGTGATTAACATATTCCCATGTCACCTGATCTCCAAACTCAGCACGATCAATAGCCTCTTGAGCAGATAAATTCCATTTCAGCCCATTGTTGCAAGCTATTGTCCGAACTTGGGGAATATAGCCATCCCGGATTAGGCTACGAGCTTCTTCCACTTTCACAAGCAGTCGTTGATTAATATGTTCTAGTTTGGCTGCTGGATTAAATAAGTAATTAATTGCGTTTATTAAACTTTTTATACCTTCTTCAGGAAAATTAGAGTTTCCTTCTAGGTTGTTCTTATATTTTGCCTGAAATAAACTAACTGTAAATTCACCGTCATATTCTTCTGAGATATGTATAGCATCTACTCCAAAGTCACCACCTCCTTCTGTTAAGCAATCAAAAACATCATCTCCATCTAAATCTAAAATGGTTTTAACGCACAGATATACAAAAGCCAAAGACTTAAGCCGGCCTTCATCTGTGATTCGTAGTTCTTCAGAAGCTTTTTGACGAATGTCTTTGCTAACTGATACTAAGCGTTGGTCGATGATGGATATATTAATATTCATGTACTTATTTAACGAACATATTTAAATAGCTTATTTTATTGTGCCTAACTACATATTATACGAAAACTTTCTGCATAACAGTCTCCAGAGTAACGATATGGGTCAACTTTCTGCATATCACCCCGTTCTCTAACATAAAATACTTAATTTGTCAATAGGTAGTAATATTTAATCTGCTTATACTTCGAGTTTTGGTCTGAAAATGGGCGATCAATAGAGCAGCAATTATTTTAGGTTGGGTTAACCCAGGGAAACCCAACAAAGAGTAACCTTTGGGGTGGTTGGGTTGCGCTTTTTCAAGCGAATTGAGCTATTTTCGCCCCAGTATTGTTTCGCTCAACCCAACCCACGAAGCGATGCGCCCTGCTACGCAGTGCCTTCGGCATCGCACTAACCAATAACCTCAATGGTCCGGTGCATTGGGGTTGTTAGGTTCGCGATCGCCATGACTTTGGATCACGCCGACCATGAAAAATTGCGGTCACAACGACCCGACTTGAAATCACTCGATAGTAGACAGCATATGGGAATCGTCTGATGACTGCTCGTCGAATGTCCAGATAAACGATTGCATAAGACTCTGGCATCATGCCGATCTGATTGAGTAAGTCATCTACACAATCAATAAATTCATCACCCAAACCAGCTTTTTGACTCTCATACCAATCATAGGCATCGCTGAGGTCGTCACGGACTTCTGGACGAAATACCAGTACATACTTCATGCTTGCTTTCTGACTGATGCTTTCATCTCTTCCCAGGTGAGGACGTTATCGGGATCATTATTATGACCCTCAATCCGCTGATCGAGTTCGTGTTTTTGCGCCTCGGTTAAATCAGGATACACCTGTTCGACTGCAATACTGTCCCAAATTGCTTGAACCAGAAGGATTCTATCCTCAACACTTAAAGTTGTAATTTCATTTAGTGTAGCCGCGATATCCATACAGACAAGCTCCCGATTCAGATTGAGCGAGTAGTTCTAACAAGTTGTCATGGGTTCGGACTGGAAGCGTTAGTTTAGGCATACATAGTGATGACTCAAATACTAAGCGACCTAACTACATAATATTATAAGTCAACTTTCTGCATAACAGTCTCCAGAGTAACGATACGGGTCAACTTTCTGCATATCACCCCGTTTTCTAACATAAAATACTTAATTTGTCAATAGGTAGTAATATTTAATCTGCTTATACTTCCAGTTTTGACCTGAAAATGGGCGATCGATAGTCAAGCGATCGAGAGATGGGGATGACCACGACCCCAGGAGATTATGCAACGGTGAACAACTTATCAGCAGGTTTCCAGGGGGCTAAAACCATAATCCGGGAGATTCCGGGCATTTCCGCAAGTCAGCTAAGAGCCATTGACCCCAGAAAAAATCTTCAGAGCTACAACCACTATAACTAATAGCCGCTCCCCAATAACTGATCACTGAGAGACAGCTAAACTAAAAAGGCGTGCTAAAATCAGCATATCTAGGGTCGCTTGTGTAGGTGATGGATAGGCTATGTTTGAAAGATTTACGGAAAAAGCCATTAAAGTAATCATGCTCGCCCAAGAAGAAGCCCGCCGCCTTGGCCATAACTTCGTGGGAACAGAGCAGATTTTACTAGGACTAATTGGAGAGGGAACGGGAGTTGCCGCCAAAGTCCTCAAGTCCATGGGTGTCAATCTCAAAGATGCGCGCGTGGAGGTGGAGAAAATCATCGGTCGCGGTTCCGGATTCGTAGCCGTGGAAATTCCCTTCACCCCCAGAGCCAAACGAGTTTTAGAACTCTCCCTCGAAGAAGCCCGTCAACTGGGCCATAACTATATTGGCACAGAACATCTCCTTTTAGGACTAATTCGCGAAGGGGAAGGTGTGGCCGCTAGGGTTCTGGAAAATCTCGGGGTGGATCTCTCGAAAGTTCGCACCCAAGTGATCAGAATGTTAGGGGAAACCGCCGAAGTGGCCGCTGGTTCATCTTCCCAAGGTCGCACTAAAACCCCCACTCTTGATGAATTTGGTTCCAATCTCACCCAAATGGCCAGCGAGGGTAAACTCGATCCCGTGGTCGGCCGACAAAAGGAAATCGAGCGCGTCATCCAAATTCTCGGTCGTCGTACCAAAAATAACCCAGTCCTAATCGGGGAACCGGGGGTCGGTAAAACAGCGATCGCAGAAGGATTGGCCCAACGCATCGCTAACAAGGATATTCCCGACATTCTCGAAGAAAAACGGGTTGTCACCCTCGATATCGGCTTGTTAGTGGCGGGAACCAAATATCGCGGCGAATTTGAGGAACGCCTCAAAAAAATCATGGACGAAATTCGCCAAGCGGGTAACGTCGTCCTTGTTATCGATGAAGTTCATACTCTCATCGGTGCCGGGGCAGCCGAAGGGGCGATCGATGCGGCCAATATTCTCAAACCGGCTTTGGCCCGGGGAGAACTGCAATGTATCGGGGCGACGACCTTGGATGAGTATCGCAAACATATCGAACGGGATGCGGCTCTAGAAAGACGTTTTCAACCGGTTATGGTCGGTGAACCCTCCGTAGAAGAAACGATCGAAATTCTCTACGGTCTCCGGGAACGCTACGAACAGCACCATAAACTAAAAATCTTAGACGAAGCGCTAGAAGCGGCGGCGAAATTGTCCGATCGCTACATTAGCGATCGCTTTTTACCGGACAAGGCGATCGATTTAATCGATGAAGCTGGTTCGAGAGTGCGCTTGATTAATTCCCAATTGCCCCCAGCAGCCAAGGAATTAGATAAAGAACTGCGGCAAATTCTCAAACAAAAAGATGACGCGGTGCGCGGTCAAGACTTCGAGAAAGCCGGGGAATTGCGCGATCGGGAAATGGAAATCAAAACCCAGATCCGGAATCTCGCTTCCACCAAAAAAGGCGAAGATGGCAACGATGAACCCTTTGTGGATGCCGAGGAAATCGCTCACATCGTCGCTTCTTGGACTGGGGTTCCCGTCAATAAACTGACCGAAACCGAATCCGAGAAACTGCTGCACATGGAAGATACCCTGCATCAGCGTCTCATCGGTCAAGAGGACGCAGTAAAAGCGGTGTCCCGCGCCATTCGTCGCGCTCGCGTCGGTCTGAAAAATCCCAACCGTCCCATTGCTTCCTTTATCTTCTCCGGTCCAACGGGGGTAGGTAAAACCGAGTTAACTAAAGCTCTGGCCGCTTATTTCTTTGGTTCCGAAGATGCGATGATCCGTCTCGATATGTCGGAATACATGGAACGGCACACGGTTTCTAAGTTAATCGGTTCACCTCCGGGTTATGTTGGTTACAACGAAGGGGGACAATTAACGGAAGCGGTGCGTCGTCGTCCTTATACGGTGGTGCTATTCGACGAAATCGAAAAAGCTCACCCCGATGTCTTCAATATGCTTCTGCAAATCCTTGAAGATGGACGTTTGACCGATGCCAAAGGTCGCACGGTGGACTTTAAAAATACCCTGTTGATCATGACCTCCAACATCGGTTCTAAAGTCATCGAGAAGGGTGGCGGTGGTTTAGGTTTCGAGTTTGCTGATAATCAAGCCGAGGCCCAGTATAATCGCATTCGATCGCTGGTTAATGAGGAATTAAAACAGTATTTCCGCCCTGAATTCCTCAACCGTCTTGATGAGATTATTGTCTTCCGTCAACTCAATAAGGAAGAAGTCAAGGAAATCGCCGAAATCCTGCTCAAGGATGTGTTTAAACGTCTGACAGAACAAAATATTACTTTGTCTGTTACTGATAAGTTTAAAGAACGCTTGATCGAGGAAGGTTATAATCCGGCCTACGGCGCTCGTCCCTTACGTCGTGCGATTATGCGTCTGTTGGAAGATGTTCTGGCTGAAGAAATTCTCTCCGGACGGGTTTCTGATGGGGATACGGCCATGGTCGATATCGATGAGGAAGGTAAGGTGAAAGTAATTTCCGGTGAAAGACGTGAGTTAATCGCTCCCGTGATCGAATAAATTCTAACTGGAATTAGTTAAATACAGGGTGGGCTTTTTGCTCACCTTTTCTCGTAAAAATAGGGAAAAAGTGCGATGAAAGTCTGGATTGTGGGTTGTGTTTTGTTATTTTTGTTGGTGGAATTTTATCAGTGGGCAAAGGGTTTTATTTTACCTTTACCTATCTATATTTTTGCCGGAGCTTTATTATCGATCGCTTCTAATTATTCTCAAGATATGAGCAATTTATTTGCTAGAAATGAACAGGTTTATCAAACTGCTAGTTTAAGTGATATTCCTGACATTTTGACGGCAGAAACCGCAATTACCAGCCTAGAAGCGGCAGCAGCGGAGGATAGTAAAAAGCGGTGTCGCTGAATCAAGACATGAAGACTAAATTGTGCCTCCTATCCACAAGTTACCTTAGTGCTAGGTTGTAAAAATTGCCTAGAGGAAAATTGATACTTAAAATCAGCAACGCCCGATAACTTTTCGGCTCTTCGTTACCCTTTATGCTAAATCAACAGACAAGATGCCAAGATAACATACTTCTAACCCAAAAATTCCGAAAGTTTCTAAAGCCATAGCCTCTCCGTTTTATTAGTTTAAGTTTATTGTTGATTCCCTCGACCAC
>NZ_JADBSZ010000244.1:0-9116 GCF_020246425.1 Microcystis sp. M079S1 | reverse complement strand
TCAGGTGGTCAATTACCTAATTTTCAGGGAAAAAGTCCCGGAATTTTACCCCCGATCACTCCAATGCTAGGCACTTTTTGAGGTCAAAAAAGCCTAAAAACCTTATCCAACAAGCTTTTTAGATTTATTCAGCAAGCCCTAAATATTCCTGCATTTTTTTCCTAGCCGTTTCTAAGTTGTCACTAGGAGACATTAATTCAATGACAAAATCGGGAGATAGAGGTAAAAATCTTTCCTTTTGTTGCGGGGTTAAAGCTTGCCATTTATCTAAAGGTATCCAAGCAGCATCGGGAGAGCGATCAGCCCTATTAGGTAGTTTAAATCCTGTGGAAGAATCAAAAACTACACCGGGAGCATCTCACCTTTGTAACCCCTAAATCAGGTTTTATGTCAAGATATTTTGAAAGCCTTGCTAGAAACCAGTTTTAGGGACAAGTATAATTACTCACTTGCATAAATGAGATGCTCCCAACTACACCTAATTTATGTAGGTTATTCCATAACCATAATTGGGCAGTGATTCCAGCGTTAGAATTGCTGGTTTCTCCTCCAGTCGGTGGCATAATAATTAAATCTCCTTTTGCGTTGCGTTCCAAGCGTAAATCTCGGTTATCCTGACAAAGTTGAAAGAACTGTTCATCGCTGAGTTGAAACGAGTTAAATTTAACTTCTACTGTCATTATTATCCCCAACCTACTCTCGTCTAAAATTTATGGTAACGCCCTAGGGCAAGAGATGTTCCTGGATGAAATTAGTATAAACATCTCCGGCTAAAAAGGCGGGAGTTTCCAATATTTTACGATGGAAATCAATAGTTGTCGGTACTCCCGTGATCGCACATTCCCGCAGGGCCCGTTTCATGCGTTTAATCGCAGTTTCGCGATTTTCTCCCCAGACAATTAATTTACCGATTAGGGAATCGTAATAGGGGGGGATTTCGTAATCGGTGTAAACGTGGGAATCCATGCGGACACCCGGACCACCGGGGGGCAGATAACCGCTAATTTTGCCGGGGTGAGGGCGAAAATTGTGATCGGGATCCTCGGCATTAATGCGACACTCGATCGAATGCCCTCTAAATATCACCTGATCTTGCTTAATTTGCAGTTTTTCGCCCTGTGCCACCCGAATTTGTTCTCGGATCAGGTCTATCCCCGTGATCATCTCCGTGACGGGGTGTTCCACCTGAATACGGGTGTTCATTTCCATGAAGTAGAAATTACCGTGTTTATCGACTAAAAATTCCACAGTTCCCACCCCGACGTAATTAATCGATTTAGCGGCTTTAACAGCGGCATTACCCATTTTTGAGCGTAAATGGGGCGTTAAAAAAGGACTGGGGGCTTCTTCTAGCAGTTTTTGGTGTCGTCGCTGAATCGAACAGTCTCTTTCTCCTAAATGGATCACGTTACCGTGACTATCGGCCAAAATCTGAAACTCGATATGTCGGGGACATTCGATAAATTTTTCTAGATATACTCCTGAATTGCCAAAAGCCGCTTCTGCTTCCCCTTGGGCGGCTTTTAACATATTACCTAGTTCATCTGCACTCTTGACAAGACGCATCCCACGCCCTCCACCGCCGGCGGTGGCTTTAATCAGGACAGGATAACCGATGTCATCAGCGATACGTTTTGCTTCCGCTTCTGAGGTAATTAAACCACCACTGCCGGGGATAGTGGGAACTCCCGCTTTTTGCATGGTTTTTTTAGCGGTGGATTTATCACCCATAGCCAGAATAGCACTGGGAGACGGACCGATAAAAGTTAACTGATGATCGGCACAAATTTCGGCAAAGCGGGCGTTTTCTGCCAAAAAACCGTAACCGGGATGGATGGCCGTGGCGTTGCGTGTTAGGGCAGCCGAGATGATATTAGGGATATTTAGGTAACTTTTGCTGCTTGGGGGCGGACCAATACAAACACTCTCATCGGCCAATTGAACATGAAGGGCATGGCGATCGATGGTAGAGTGGACGGCAACGGTTCTAATGCCCAATTCTTCGCAACTATGAAGGATTCTTAAGGCGATTTCCCCGCGATTGGCGATTAATATCTTGGCAAACTGCATTGGACGACCACGAGATCAGGCTGGTGTGATAGGCGACTATTTAGTAGAATATCTGGTTTTGTTACCTTGGGGAAATCCGGAAGTGGGGAAGTGGGGTGCGGGGTGTGGGGTGTGGGGAAGTGGGGAGAATAAATAAAAATAATCTCCTGACTCCTATCTCCTGACTCCTATCTCCTGACGACCGACTCCTACCTACCGATGGCTAAAATAACTGACTCGGTCTCCCTCCCCGGTCAAGATTGAAAGCGATAAGCTAGAGTGTGAGGAGTGAAAACCTTTTAATCTCGTTTCGCCCCTAGAGGATAATAGCTCGATGTTGCGAATTATCACAGAGCCATGGTCAGCCAGAACGGAACTGAGACGAATTCGGGAACGGTTCGACGATCCAGAAATTCGGGAAAAAGAATCGCTTGTCCGAGAGATTGTCGATCAGGTGCGACTTGCTGGCGATCGCTCGTTGGTGGATTACACGGAAAAATTCTACCAACAGTCCCTTAATCTACAACAACTGAAGGTGAGTGGCTCGGAACTCGATGCTGCTTATCAACAGGTGTCCCAGGATTTATTAAATGCGATCGCTGTTGCCTGTGAAAAAATGGAGGCTTTTCATCGTCAGCGTCTTCCCAAAGCTTGGGTCCAGTTTCCTGAAGATGGTACGGTTCGGGGGAAACGTTATCAACCGGTTAACAGTGTGGGAATTGTCGTTCCCGATGGTAAACGGGCCTATCTCAGTTTATTGCTCCAACAGGCTATTCCTGCCAAAATAGCGGGGGTTAAACGGATTGTCATGGTATCTCCCGCCGATGAGGATTTACGCATCCATCCGGCGATTTTAGTGGCAGCCCAATCGGTGGGTATTAGTGAGATTTATCGGGTGGCTGGACCACAGGCGATCGCCGCTTTAGCCTACGGCACAAAAACGATCGCTCCCGTGGAGATGATTGCCGGAATAGGTGATTTTTATACTAATTTGGCTAAAAAACTGGTTTCTGACCATGTAAAAATCGATTATCTCTCTATTACTTCTGATTTGGTTATTATTGCCGATAGTCAAGCTAATTCCAGGCAGTTGGCCCTAGATCTATTAGCGCAAGCGGAACAGTATTCCCTAGCGGCAGCGATTTTATTGACGACGGATAAGGCTTTGGCCCTAATAGTACAGGAAGAAGTGCAAAAACAGTTACAGGTACATCCCCAGAGATTGTTAACGGAAAAAGCGATCGCTCATTATGGCTTAATCGTGGTGGTGGAATCATTGGAGAAAGCGATCGAATTATCGAATCTTTTTGCTCCCACCCATTTATCCTTAATGATCGATGAGCCTTGGGAAAAGCTATCTTCTGTGAGACAATCGGGAACTATTCTCCTCGGTTCCACTACTCCAAAAGCGGTGGCTGATTATTTGGGTTGTCCCGTGGGAGTGGAAACTTTTCTCGATTCCGCCACTTTAATCGAATATCCTGCCGATTCTTTCGCCCCCATAGCCCATAATCTGCAAATATTAGCGCAAGCGGAGGGATTTACGGCAACGGACGGGGCTATAGAATCCCGAGGTCAGGATAAGACCTAGAGAAACTATCATCTTCTCAAAGCAACTATTGGGTCTAATTTAGCGGCACGATGAGCGGGAACAACACCGAAAATTAGACCGATGGCACTAGAAACTCCTAAAGCGAGAATTATGGCAGGGATTGAGACACTGGTGGTTAAAGCGGCAAAAATTCCCGCTAGATACATTCCTTGAATGCCGACAAAAATCCCGATAATTCCGCCAGTGGTGGCTAAAATCACCGATTCAATGAGAAATTGACCTTTTATATCCCCTTCTTTGGCTCCTAAAGCCTTTCTTAACCCGATTTCTTGGGTTCTTTCCGTGACTGACACGAGCATAATATTCATTACGCCGATTCCCCCAACAAAAAGGGAAATACTGGCGATCGAGGCTAACATTCTAGTTAAACTATCGTTAGTCTCTTTGGCCATTTCTAAGACTGTGGTTTGGGGGAAAACCTGCACATAATTCTCATCGCTGACCTGATGACGCATTTGCAGCAGGTTGCTAATCTGAAACTGAGCGGCTTTAATTTGGGCAGAGTTTTTGGCCAAGACAGAAATATGAGTCAGGGGAATGCCATAGATAGCTCTGCGGCCTTGAACCTGATTAGACATGGTAGTTAGGGGAATTAAGGCTCGATCGTCCTGATTAGCCTCAAATAAGGAGCCTTTCGCCTGTAAAACTCCAATGACTTGAAAACTAAGATTGCCGATGCGAAGATTTTCGCCGACGGGATTGCGATTACCAAAGAGATTTTTAGCTAATTCCGATCCCAAGACAATCACCCGATTATCCCGTTTCAGGTCAGATTCCATAATAAATCTACCTTTAGATAGTTGACGGTTACGCACGTTTAGGTACTCGGATCCCACCCCGATCAGGGGGCTATTACTGGTTCTATTACCGAAGGATAAAATTCTTTTACCGCTCAATTCGGGAGAAATGGCGGTAATGGCGGGAACTTGATATGCGATCGCTTGGGCATCTTCGTAGGTGAGGGGCCGGGGATTAGGAATTGTCCGGCGGACATTGCGCGAGGAGGTGGAAACAAATAAAACATTCGGACCGAGGGCTTCAAACTGCTCGAGGGCGACTTTTTGCGCTCCTTCACCCACCCCCACTAGGGCAATGACGGAGGCGTTACCGATAGCAATTCCTAGCATGGTCAGACCACTACGCAGTTTATTGCCCATCAAAGCGGAAAAAGCCATTTTCAGGTTTTCTAGCATTTCCATGGTTAGTTATATTCAGTGATCAGTAAACAGTAAACAGTAATCAGTAAACAGTAAACAGTAATCAGTAAACAGTAATCAGTAAACAGGGATAAAGATGAAGATAAATAAGTAGTCGTGCAAAATTAATTTCCTAGTGAAGAAAGGCAAAAGGCAAAAGGCAGGAGGCAAGAGGTGGTTAGATATGTGTAATTAATTTTGCTTAGGTACTTAAATAACTAAATAACTAATTAACTTACATCTGATAACTAAATAACTAATTAACTTAAAACTTACATCTGATAACTGATAACTGATAACTGATAACTGATAACTGATTAGCGGGTAGAGATTTGGATCGTTTCTGGTTTACTTAAATCGCCGGTAATAGTTAAACTGCGCCGATTAGCGTTGAGATGACGGACAATTTTATAGATAGCTTCAACTTGGTCACTAGCGCCGATTTTGGCCGCTAGAGTGGCTAAGTCAAGAGAAGTTCCCGTTTCCCGAACAACTTGCACGATTTTCCTTTGTAAATCCAGAATAGAAGCGGCGGCTTTTTTCCCTGCTTCTACCCCGGGTTGATGGTAGGCGTTAATGTTAACTAAACTAGCATAGAAACTAACGGCCCGTTCGTAGAGGGCGATCAAGGCCCCTACCTGACGGGGAGTGACCTCTGGGATAGTGATAGTGATAGAGTGACGACTATTTTCGTATAAAGCTTGTCGAGTACCTTGCAGTAATCCCGACAGGAAATCGCCGGCAGTGGAGCCGGTTTCCACTTCCATGGAATCTCCTTGTCGGTCTTGTAACACTTCAATAAAAGTAGCGAAGAAATTGGGAATCCCTTCGCGTAATTGTTGGACGTAGGCGTGTTGGTCAGTGGAACCTTTGTTACCATAGACGGCGATACCTTGGTACACCTTATTGCCATCGAGGTCTTTTTCTTTACCGAGGGACTCCATGACCAATTGTTGCAGATAGCGGCTAAAGAGATAGAGACTGTCTTTGTAGGGCAGAATCACCATATCTTTCTCTCCCTTGCCGTTGCCCTCATGATACCAAGCTAGAGCCAGTAGGGCGCTAGGATTTTTTTTCAGGTTATGGACGCGGGTGGCGATGTCCATTTCTTTGGCCCCGGCTAACATTTCATCAATGTCGATACCCTGCAAAGCGGCCGGGAGAAGACCGACGGCGGATAGTTCTGATGTACGACCGCCGACCCAATCCTGCATGGGGAAACGAGTTAGCCAATCTTGGGCGTATTTGTCCAGTTGGCTACCCGGCATAGTGACGGCGACCGCGTATTGCGGAAAGTCTAAATCTTGTTTTTCGTAAGCGTTGCGGACCTCTAACATTCCGTTTCTCGCTTCGGGAGTGCCGCCGGATTTACTGGTGACGATAACGAGGGTGGTAGCTAAGGGTAAATGGGCTAGGGTGCGATCGATCCCTTTGGGGTCGGTATTATCAATAAAAGCAATCTCTAAGGGGGGATTAAGGGGGGATAGAGCCTCGGCAACGAATTGGGGACCCAAAGCAGACCCCCCGATGCCGACACAGAGAATATGGCTAAATTTTGCCCGATTGGGCGGCTTAATCGCTCCGGAGTGAATTTTCTTGACAAATTCTTTGATCTGTGCTACAGGTTCGGTGATTTCGTCCCGCAATTCCTGGTTAGGAGCGAGTTCAGGAGCGCGCAGCCAGTAGTGGCCGACCATACGCTGTTCGTCGGGATTGGCGATCGCGCCCCGTTCTAAAGCTGCCATATCTTGGAAAGCGCGCTCAAATTTTGCTTCTAGACCTTTGAGAAAAGCCTCATCGAAGGGAATCCGACTGACATCGAGATAAAGTTCTAGGTTAGGGTGATAGTATAACCAATCTTGGTAACGTTGCCAGAGTTGCAGATTATCCATAAAAAAAAGCGAAATTTTTGTTTAATTACTCGTTTAGGAGAGATAGCATTCTATCCTCTCCAATCATCATACAGGTAGTTTTAGACTAGAAGATGACGGTTAACCATATATTAGGGGTTGGCAAAATGCTAACAGTGACGGAACTATCCCCTAATTGTTCGGTTTGCTGGTGTTGGCTGTTGATTTTTTAACCTTTCCTATGGCTATCTACTCATCCCCTCTCAAAATCGGTAACTTAGAAGTGCATAGCCGCGTCTTGCAATCACCTTTATCCGGTGTCACCGATTTAGTGTTTCGGCGCTTGGTGAGACGCTTTGCTCCTGATTCCATGCTCTATACCGAGATGGTCAATGCGACAGAAATCTCCCAGCTGCAAGAGTTACCGCAATTGATGGTTATCGGGGACAAAGAACAACCAATCAGTATGCAATTATTTGATTGCCGTCCCGATTTTATGGCTGTGGCGGCGGAAAAAGCGGTTAAAGAAGGAGCGATGACCATCGATATTAATATGGGTTGTCCAGTTAATAAAATTACTAAAAAAGGCGGCGGCTCTTCGCTTTTACGACAGCCAGAAATTGCCGAGCAAATTGTTAGGGAAGTGGTGAGAGCGGTATCGGTGCCGGTAACGGTGAAAACTCGCTTGGGATGGAACGCTCAGGAGATTAATATTATCGATTTTGCCCGTCGTTTGGAAGATGCGGGAGCGCAAATGTTGACCCTGCACGCACGCACTAGGGAACAGGGTTATCAAGGGCCGGCCGATTGGCAATGGATTAAACGGGTGAAGGAGGTTTTATCGATTCCTGTCATCGCTAATGGCGATATCGTTTCTGTGGAAGCGGCGATTAATTGTTTGGAATTTACCCGGGCCGATGGGGTGATGTGTTCTAGGGGAACCCTTGGTTATCCCTATTTGGTGGGGGAAATCGATTATTACCTCAAAACAGGCAAAAAGTTGCCGAAACCCACCTCTATTGACCTGTTAAGCCTAGCTAAAGAGCATTTACAGGGGCTATGGCTATACAAGGGAGAACGCGGTATTTGGCAAGCGCGGAAACATTTGGCTTGGTATTGTCAGGATTTTACCGGTGCGGCGGTTTGGCGCGATCGTTTTTCGCGCATCGAATCCCTGGGGGAGGGCTGTGATTTAATTGATAGAGCTATTGCCCAATTAAACCTTGAAAACGAGAATATTTAGGTAACGGTGCTACAAGCTGTAGGTTCTTACGAACCTGTTGCTGGTTCTGAGCATCATCGACAAGGTACATTTACTACCTAAGCCCGCTCACGGGTTTCAGCCTCATGGCGCAATTTGCTTGCCTGCTCCTGACTATCGGTAATATACTTTAGACGTTCATAATCTGAGATTTATTAAACTTCTGAAATCGTAGAGTGAGCAATGAATCTAGTTCTTTTTTATGTTTCAGATGGGCATCATTCAGACATTCATAAATAGCTGAAAAAAAGTCAGAAAAGTTTTCATAATATTTACCATACAAACATTTCTTTTTGACAAATTTCCACAGCCGTTCAATTAAATTTAGATTAGGCAATAAGACGGTAGATAGAGTAGCTCTATTGACAAAGAAAGAGCCAATTTTTCAACAATTTTAAATTTCTGATAGCGGGCATTATTTAATACGAGAGTGATGGGAATCATTAGTCCTAAAGCAGCTATTTTTTTAAGAAGTTCACAGACTTGAGATGCTGTTATATAAGTGTCATTCGTAACCAGAATAACTTCATGAGTTATTGCATTTAATGCTCCTCAAACATTGAAGCGTTTACGCCCGCTCGGTGACTTAACGAAAAGTCTCTCAAAACACCAAACAAAACCGAGAAATGCTCCCATGACAAAGTGAGCGGCATCAAAAAAAAACAGCCCTTTTTCCTTCTTTAGCCTCATTTAGTCTGGGTTATAGCTTTTTTTCTTTGTAGTCCTCTTGTTCATCCCGGTCAGCTTTAGAAGGAAGAGAACCTACTTTTATACATTTCATTCCCATTGATTTTAAGAATTTCCTCACTTGAGTAGGACTTCGTTTTATTCCCGTCAATTCTTCTATCCTATATACAGCTTCATTTATTGTGGCTGGTGGATTTTTCTCAAAGTATTTTTTGAGCGTTTCTTTTTGAGACTCTAATTCACTTTTAGGGCGATAGAAGTTGATTTCTTTTAATTTTTCTATTCCGCCTTCTTGATAATCTCGAAGATAAGTTAATAAGGTATTTGGCGAGATTCCTGCTAACTGACAAATTTTTTTGTGCGGTATCTTTTGGCTCTTTAACCAGAGAACTTCCATCTTCAGTTGAACCCGGGGATGGGGATGATGAAATCTTTCATAATACAGTGAGTTCTTTTCTTCT
>NZ_JADBSZ010000243.1:0-5650 GCF_020246425.1 Microcystis sp. M079S1 | reverse complement strand
TGAAATGGGGCGAAAGTCTGTGGACTCTGTGTAAGACAGTACATGGTTTTTTAACTGTGGTATGCGACGGTGGTGGAAGCAGAAACTTAAATCGTGAGGTTTAGGAATCGCCGCACTTTTAGGGCGGCGAGGATGTCAACGTCGCTATCCGTCAATTTGATGGTCGTGTCATCACCCACCCCGACCATTCCACCATTCTACAGCAAGGCGATACGGTCATTTTATTAGGTCATCGGGGCGATGTTCCCAATTTTGCCCGTCGTTATGCTCTGCGTCGAGAAATGCGCTATCGGGGGTCTTCTTGGTAGGATATTTAACCAGAAAAAAGTTGAGCTTTTCTGGAATTAATTTGGCCGCGGCTGGAGATAAGACTAACTCACCAATTATCTCCAGAGACACCTATGAAATTAACCTATCGCGGCATTGCTTACGAGAAAAATCCCACTGCCACCGTTGCTTCCAGTCCGCTGATTTTAGGCTATCGTGGTGTTCCCTATTTAAAAAACCGTGGTGTCGCTCAAAGCATTCAGAAACCGGTAGCCGTTACCTATCGCGGTCAAGCCTATAATATCACTCAGTCTTTAGCTTCTTTGCCCATGTAAGAACCCTCTTTAAGTTTTTAACTTCTAGTTCTTTTTCAATCAATCTCTTTTAAATATTGTCAATTAATGATCACAGCAATTACCTTAAACGGGTTTTATCTTCCCTCTTGCTCCAAGGGGGATTTTTAACTTGTTTTGCCAACAAGGAATATATGTTCATAGTTAACAAAATTAATTACACATATTTTTCCCTTCCGCAGTTCCGCAGTTCCAGTGTTCCCCTTTTCTGGGGTGTGAATTTAATTTTGTCGAACTGCTGATAGTTATCAGTTTTTTGTAGAATAGGGAGATTGAGAAAACGAACATCTGCCCTATGACAAGATTTCCTTTGACTGGTCGCTATTCTAGTTTATGCGTCTTACTCACTTTATTCTGGTTAAGCGGTCAATCTTTACCGGTGCGAGCAGAAAAAATCTATAATCCTGTCCCCCTAATCCTCAATAAAGAAATTAACGATACTCTCACCGACAAAGATATTCCCACGGGTGAGGGGGGGTTTGCTAGAGATTATACCGTAGATTTGGACAAGGACGATCAGGTAGCCATCGATCTCAAATCGGAAAACTTTGATGGAGTTTTAATTCTCCTGGCCGACGATGGTTCCACTGTAGCAGAAAATGATGATGGTCCCGATGGTGGCACTAATGCTCTCCTGTTTGCCCGGATTACCGAGTCGGGTAAATATATTATTCGGGTGAGAGCTTTCGGAGAAACCGGTGGAGGCAAATTTACCCTGAAATTAACCCGTTTACGGGCCGTGGAGGGCAAAAATTAGCTAATTATTGTCAAAAAAACCAAGAATAGAGCCTCTGTCCACTCCACCACCGCACCGTAGGTATCGCCGGTGTGACCCCGAAGACGACGATATAACCAGTAACCAGTAAGCAGAGCGAGGGCGATTCCAGCACTAATGGCGATTATTCCCCAGCTTAGACCGCCAAATAGGGCGATTAACCCCCAAATTATTCCCCCACAGTCCCAGGGCAGACAAAAAGCCACTTTATGAAAGGCTCCCTTGCCGGTGGGTTTGAGGTAGGGATAAAGAGCGATCGCCATTACTTGCCCCCAACGTCCCCAAATTGGTGCTAAAATTAGGGCTAAGGCTCGATTATCGCTTAAATCCGTCAAAGCGGCGATTTTGAGCAGCAAAACCATGGTCACGGCCATGACTCCAAAGGCCCCGGTAACACTATCGGCCATGACCGCTAAACGGCGCTGGGGGTCGGTGACAGCTAAACCATCGGCCGTGTCACTAACTCCATCAAGGTGTAGTCCTCCCGTTAGATAAACCCAAACCCCCACAAGGACAACTGCACGAGTTAGGGGTGGCATTCCCAGACCAGCTAGAGTTATATCGAGCAAAACCAGAATTAAACCCAAAAATAAGCCCACTAAGGGAATCCATCGGGCAATTCTACCAAAATCCGGCCAGGTAATCGGAACGGGAATAATCGTGTAAAAAGCGATCGCACCTAAAAATGAGCGAATTTCTTGACAAATGAAGTTAAATATGGTAATCAATCTCCCCAATTCGATTCTGGTGTGGCAGTGTTTCTCATAAAGATGAAGTATAACCTAATTTTGTATCGGCCACCCTGTGGGATTTTCAAAACATCTGAGAATGCCTATAATAATTCGGCATAACACGCTTATTGTAATGTTATAGGAAGAGTTCTTGCGATCGCTATACAGGAGAGTAATATACGGAAAGTTTCCTGAAAAAATGCGTATTTAGTGTGATATACGGAAAGTTTCTGTATAATATGTAGTTGGCTGAGTCTTTGGAGAGGGTGTAATGGAGGAGTTCTCTGCTGTTAAGTAAGATTGAGCTTGAGCTATCGATAGTTTGCCAAACTGACAAGCTAATTTTATGACCGCTGGAAAGTAAATTAGGATGGTTTTGATTTATGGGAGCAATGCCAGGAGGAGCAGAGAGAGTTTATAACTTTGAGGCAATGAGAAAGCGGGTTGCCGAGCAAGCATAAGCCTACTTTGAACCTCAATTAGCAGAACTTGGTCTAAGCAGAAGCCAGATAGAAACCCAGTCTTTGGAGGAATTAAGACAGAGCTTAGAGTCCATCAATGAAGCTATTAAAAATCCTCAATCTTTTGGCGTATTTAGCTTTAGAGCACAGGCAGATGCAAGCCTTATTATTACTTCCAAGCAAAGTGCTCAGTTAGAGGTTGGAATTCTTCCTCTACTACTAGATAGAAAAAAGCTCATATTAGAAAGGATTAAAACACTTTCTGCAAACGAAAAGATTGAAAATATACACGACTTGATTAATCGTGTAGGTGATGAGGAAGTTAAAAAGTATCTTGAAAAAGAACTTAATGCTCTCAAAGTTGAGGCTCAACAATTAAGAGAGCAATCTAAAGAAGTTGAGAGGGAACAGAATCAGGAACGTATAAGATCGCAAGCTGAATTGACTAGACTGTCTGTAGAAATATTTGAAAGGAGATCGAAAGTTTGGTTTTCACTTTTAGAGCGAGAATCAGCAGCAACGATAATAGGTGGTTTGATGTTAATGGTTATTATGATTGCACAGGTGGCAGCCATATTTTGGACTAAAAGCACACTCCCAGAAATCTTAAACAATGCTTTTTTAATAATTTTGGGATATTTCTTTGGGCAGTCCACAAACAGAAAAGAAGCACAGAAAAGTATCAAGCCTGATAATGAGGAATAAGTTAAATGAATTATCTAGCTATCTCCGTAGGGTGCGTTCCCTAAAGTGGCTCCCACTGCTCCAGCGATCGATTTTTGGGGAACGCACCATGCAGATTGATTGCAGCTGTGGGTTTAAGTGTGATGGCGAAGGCAGTGCGTAGCAGTACGCTGATCCTGTCGGTTGGGTTGGCGGCTGTTACCCAACACCCTCAAAACCAAGATTAAATAAGGTAGGATAGAGAGCGAAAAGATATTCTAGGTTGCCGTTAATGGAAGCGTCTATATTGAAACAAGTATTTTTGGGCATTTAACCGCCAGACCCACTGACAATCTGATCGTTGCTGCTAATATCAAGATCACCCAGGATTGGTGGAACGAACATAGTAGCTCATTTACGCTTTACGCATCAGAGATTGTTGAAGATGAGGCAGCTAAGGGAGATCCGATAATCGCCGCTCAACGGTTAAACTTGTTACAATCCCTAATGCTTCTCGAACTTACAGAAGATGCGTTTGAACTTTCGCAAGCGTTTCTGACTCAAAGCAATCTGCCCCTAAAGGCATCTAACGACGCTTTACATATGGCATTAGCAACCGTCTATAACTTAGATTATTTGCTAACATGGAACTGCAAGCACATGGCAAATGCCCAAATTCAGCGTAAGCTGGCTCAGATTAGTTCTGATCTCGGATATATATTGCCAGTTATTTGCACTCCTTATGAGCTTATTGGATATAACCTAGAGGTTTAGTCATGTATAAAAATGAAATTCTCGATGAAATTCACAAGTATAGAGAAGAATACGCTCAATCGTTTCAATATGACTTAAGAGCTATTTTTAATGACTTAAAGCAGAAGCAACTGGCTCATAAAGATAGATTAGTTAGGTTGCCAATTAAGCGAGCGTCTAATAAATCACTGCACCCGACCGCCGGCTAAAGCATTCAATGGAACCGCTAAATCTATAGTGCGATGGCGAAGGCACTGCGTAGCAGTACGCTGATCCTGTCGGTTGGGTTGACAGAAAAAATCCAACTGTGATCTTTGACTTCATTCCAATTTGTGCGGACTGTATTCAGGTGTTACCTGCTGTAATACCCAGCAAGTGAGCCTGTTTGCTGAGTGGAGGAGTAAAATAGGGAAAGTCTTAATCTAAGATTTAGTAATGGATAGAAGCATTATAGAACGGCAATCGCTACTTGAAGCAGTCAAGGCTCTCCCTGATGAGGCTTTAGTGGAACTGTCTAATTTTCTTGACTATCTTCGCTATAAAGCAGCCCATCAAAGAGAACTGACCACTCACTCTTCTAGTTTTCTGCTTGCAGTTGCAGGTTTAGGCAACTCTGGTCAACAGGATATTTCAGAACGTGATGAAGAGATTCTAGGCAATGAGATTGATCCGGTGTATGGCTGGAATCTTAAGCCAAGCAATTCAGTGTGACAGCAATCCTCGACACCAGTTTTTTGTTTGCTTTAACTGATCAGGGAGATCGCAATCATCAACGGGTGTTGGCTATTGCTCAAAGCGTGAATGAGCCATTGGTTCTACCTGTCGTTGTCTTGCCTGAGATCTGCTATCTGATTGCATCAAGATTGGGACACCAAGCAATGCGCCGTTTTGTCTCCAGTATGACACCTGATGCGGTTCAAGTTGAACCTGTAATCCCAGAAGACTTGGTACGAGTGCATGAGATATTGGAACAATATGCTGACAATCAGCTTGACTTTACAGATGCAGCGATCGTTGCCATAGCTGAAAGGCTCGCTATTACTCGCGTTTATACGCTTGATCGTCGAGATTTTTCGATCATTCGTCCAAGTCACTGCGATTACTTTGAGTTATTCCCTTGAACCGTCAGCTAACACTGCGTGGCGGCGGACGGGCGAAAGCTGCTGGTGCTGAGTTTGAGTTCATCTACCGCCGCTGCACTTCACCGTTAGCTATCGCCGTAGGGTGTGTTCCCTAATGTGGCTCCTACTGCTCCAGCGATCGATTTTGGGGAACACACCATGCACATTTATTAAAGCTGTGAGGTTAGTCTGATCGCACCTAAAAATGAGCGAATTTCTTGACAAATGAAGTTAAATATGGTAATCAATCCCCCCAAAATTAGATTCCAGTATGGCAGCCTTTCTCATAAAGATGAAGTATAACCTAATTTTGTATCGGCGATCCTGTGGGATTTTCAAAACGTAAGAACGCCTATAATAATTCGGCATAACACGCTTATTGTAATAGACCTCCTGCAAAAGTCCTATTCAGCTACTTGATGATAGCCTAAAGCAAGTTCATAGTTGTAAATGCCAGCGATTAAATTAAATCTCAGACCAAAACGCCGTCTCCGATTCCTATATCTTGATGATAAAATTCTAAATA
>NZ_JADBSZ010000242.1:0-23645 GCF_020246425.1 Microcystis sp. M079S1 | reverse complement strand
GACCCCTTATATAGAAAGGCATTTGGCGATTTTTGTCAATTTTTTTGATCTAGAGCGAACTAATCAATTAAATCTCTTGCCAGATAAGGATTTAGTCTGTTTATGCCACCCTATCGAACCATAACAAGTAACGAAGAGCCACTGATTTAATCATCAAACAACTGCGCTATCGTAATTTTATTCTTTGTTCTTTAGGTGGCAATGCTTTTGCTTTTGTTCATCGAACTTTTTTAGAATACTTTTGTGCTTGCGAGTTTTATGAAAGATTTAAAAAACGAGGATTACCAGACGGAATTACTCTTGAGGAATTGAAAACCAAAGTATTTGGAGAACATTATTCAGATCCTGTTTGGAAAGAAGTTTTATGTTTATTGATGGGGATGCTAAGTGCAGAATTTACTAAAGAAATTGCTGAAGAGTTAATTAATTATCTCATTGATATAGAGGAAAAAGATCAGGAATTTGCTCATCTTTTTTTGGCAGCAGATTGTTATGGAGAATTGCGAAACCAGTCTATTTATGTTGAACTAAGTCAGCGATTGTTAGATAGTCTTCAATCCTTAACTAAATTGTCTTATAGGTATGCTGATACTGATTTTAAGGAAAAAACAGTTGCTAAAATTGGAGCAATTTGGCAAGATCATCGGACAGGATGGAGTGTTCTTCAATCTATAGCAACTGAAAGAAATGTTTGGTATGTTCAAGATCAAGCTGTTATTCAATTATCTAGAATTGCTAAAATTCATTCTGAGGCGTTAGTTTATCTACAGGAATTTGCTAGACAGGGTAAATCAGAAGCAATTGAAGCTTTAGCAACCCATTGGCGAGATAATCCTCAAACTTTACCCATTATTCAACAACAAGCTAACAAGGGTAAAAGTCTAGCAATTCAAGCTTTAGTAACCCATTGGCGAGATAATCCGCAAACTTTACCCATTATTCAACAACAAGCTAACAAGGGTCAATCAAAAGCAATTGAAGCTTTAGCAAACCATTGGCGAGATAATCCTCAAACCTTACCCATTATTCAACAACAAGCTAACAAGGGTGAACATAGAGCAATTGAAGCTTTAGTAACCCATTGGCGAGATAATCCTCAAACTTTACCCATTATTCAACAACTAGCTAATAAGGCTGAAGGGGAAATTATTGGATTTTTGACGGCATTAGGTAGAATAACAAATGACTCAGAAATAGGAGCAATTATCGAAACCATATTAGCTAGAAAAGATCTAGATTCTGACATTAAAGAAAAGTTTCGAGAACTTCTTGGGCGTAATAATTTCAGAGAGTTGAGAAACCCTGATCAATATAGTCAGAACAAAAGAGCCGTCGGTGGTTATTTTTCTACTTTAAGAACTAAAATAACTGATCCTGAAATTTTAGTAAAATCTTTGCAGGATTTAGGAATAATAGTTAAACGTGAAGCAGATGTTCGTGGTTTTAACGGTCAAAGAGTTAGAGCAGATATTGTTGCTGTGCTAGAGGGAGATTATGATCTAGGTTGGAGTTGCAATGGTGATGGAACTTTTGACTTAATTGCTGATTTATGGGGAGTTGCTAAAAAACATAGTCAAACTGAATTGATTAATAGTATCAATGCAAAATATGCTGTTAATAAAACCCTTAAAGAAATTAAAGAGAGAGGTTTAAATTAGCGCGATCTCTAATCTGCTAATCTTGTAGGGTGCGTGTTTGCGGCTACTAACTCTGATTAAAAACCAAAATTAACAATCTGCACCCGACGCAGCAAATTTATTATTAAATTGGTGCATTATGCTTTCGCACTTCACACCCTAAGAGTGGTACGAAGTTGAAGGGTGATCGTTCTTGTCGGTGGGGTGGAGTGCGCTCTCTGTCATCGAATAAGATATAATTGGGAATGTCAAAATAATTAAAGCATTATGAGTTACCAAAACATTATTACCATTGAACCTGGAAAACGAAGCGGAAAACCCTGCATTCGAGGAATGCGTATAACTGTGTACGATATTCTAGAATATTTAGCAGCAGGAATGACAGAAGCAGAAATTCTTGAGGATTTTTCAGAATTAACTTCCGAGGATATCAAAGCTTGTTTGGCTTTTGCTGCTGATCGAGAGAAAAAATTATTTATCACCTCTTTATGAAACTGTTATTAGATGAAAATTTGTCAGATCGGATTATTGATAAAATAATTGATTTATATTCTGATTCTCAGCACGTCAAGACTTTAGGACTGATCAATACTGATGATGCACTTATCTGGGAATTTGCCAAATTCAACGATTTTGTAATTGTCTCTAAAGATGCCGATTTTCATCAGCGCAGTCTATTATATGGTCATCCACCCAAATTTATCTATCTTCGTATTGGCAATAGTCCCACTGCAAAAATTATCGAAATTTTAAGGGATAATTTTTTAATCGTTATTAAATTTTACAATAGTGAAACAGAAAGTATGCTGATATTAAGTTGAGTGTGAGCACTTAATCTGGTAGGGTGTGTGTTTGCGGCTACCAATTCTGTTAAAAAACCAAAATCAATAATCTGCACCCCACGCACCAACTTTGTCATTAAATTGGTGCGTTACTACGATTAATTTTCTCACTGGATTGACCTAAGGAAACGCAACACACATTAGATAGGGTTTGCCGAAAAAGCTTTTCGTGGGGTTAGGAGTCAGTCCCGATGAAAAAATTTTCACCACCACAGATGAAAGAGGTTTCTTTCCCTACACCCGTTCGGACCTCGGCCATCTATATATATAGGGTTTGCCGAAAAAGCGTTTCGTGGGGTTAGGAGTCAGTATTCAGTGATCAGATGCGGGTTTTCAGTTCACTGTTCACAGCAAAATACTCCCCACTTCCCCACTTCCCCACTTCCCTATCCCTTTTAAACAGGATTTAGTATTAGCCTGTATCAGCATTTCTGATTCTATAGTTAAGTTTGGCTAATAACAGCTTATTTTTAGTTCTTTGTCAAGCCCCTATTATAATTTTTAATCTCTGACCTTTAACCCGATTTGACATTGATCTTAAAAATCTGGTTTTTTGTAGCGAAGAAAACAGTTTTATTAACCATTATCTGCATACATAGAGAGAAATCGAGGAAGGCTGATAATCCCTGAAAGCCTTGTCAATACTAGCATTATTCCCCCTCAAAATTGCACTAATTCCCCAAGTTTTCCTAACCTTGACCCCCTCTAGGAGACAAAAAATTAAAAACCTTTTATCTTAACTTGGTTTTTAGCGCCAGTCAACCCTTTATTTAAATTTTTGATTCTCTTGCCCGATAACGATATAAATTCTTGTAATGACCAACCAATTTTCCGTGATACGGTTGAACAGAACGCAACCAAGTTAGCTCTGCAAACGCAAAGGAATGTTAGCAAATTCCTTCAGCTTTGCATTGGGAACTTGCTAACGCAAAATAAGAAAGTCTATGAATAAACAACTGATCAACAAACTACAAGCTGTAACTGCCCTTACCGTAGTGGGGACTACAGCCTCGATAATTTGTTCCCAGACAGCAGGACACAGCAACAGCCTGACGGATATTGGCGTAGATCGTCAAACTGTTATCGAGTCCACTTCTCAAACCATTCTGTCCGATTTTTCTAATAGTCGAACAAATGATTCAAGTATTAAGATATCACGTTCGGTTCAAGATAATGCTAACGAAATTCTAAAAACTTTGGAGTCCCTAGTGGACAAAGAAAATACCGTCCCTGCAAGCGTTACACCCCAGACCCAAGAGGCCATTCCTTCGACGGTACAACCCCAATCACAACCCAATCAAGTCAAGCCGGCCCCGGCTAATGCCCCAGCCAGCAATCCTGCCTCAGTGACACCAGCAGAGAAGCCGAAAACAAGCCAAGCGGTAAAAACCAGCAGTCGCCCCCGTAAAAAGGGAATGGCCTCTTGGTATGGTCCTGGTTTCCACGGTCGTCGCACCGCTAGTGGTGAGACTTTTAACTCTAGTAGTTTAACCGCCGCCCATCGCTATCTACCTTTCGGCACCAAGGTTAGGGTAACTAATCTGCGTAACGGGCGCTCGGTGGTGGTGCGAATTAACGATCGCGGTCCGTTTAGCGGTGGTCGCGTCATCGATCTCTCCAGAGGTGCGGCAGCGATTATCGGTGTTTTCCAATCGGGAGTTGCCCCGGTTGTCTTGGAAGTTTTAGGCAGATAATCAGTTATCAGTTATCAGTAAACAGTTATCAGTAAACAGTAAGCAGTGAAAAGACAGCACTGTTAATGCTACTCAATACCCCTCACTCAATAATGCGTCTTGGAAAATTCAGTACAAATGATCGGGATTCCTCCTTATCCCTGACTTGAAAGAGGGTGTAGGGTGTGGGGTGTGGGGTGTAGGGAAGGAAACCTCTTTCATCTGTGGGGGTGAAAATTTTTTCATCGGGACTGACTAAAAACTCACATCTGATCAGTGATCACTGGTAACTGATAACTGATCACTGGTAACTGATAACTGATCACTGGTAACTGATAACTGATAACTGATAACTGATAACTGCTATAGTGATCCTATTGGGATTTGACTGGGTTTATGTTAGAAATTAGCGATTTATCGGTTAATTATGGCGGAATAAAGGCATTACAGCAGGTTAGCTTAAGGGTAGAAACGGGGGAAATTGTCACCCTGATTGGAGCGAACGGAGCAGGAAAAACGACGACTCTAAAGACGATATCTCGGATTTTAACGGCAAAGACGGGGCGAATAATTTATCAAGGTCAAGATATTACCCATTTACCGCCCCATGAAATCGTTAAGCGGGGAATTGCCCATAGTCCGGAAGGGAGAAGAATCTTAGCGCGTCAAACAGTCTTGACAAATTTGCAGTTAGGTGCTTATACGAGAAGCGATCGCCTAGGAGTAAAAAGCGATATCGAAGAGCAGTGGCAACTGTTTCCCCGACTATCGGAGCGCCGAGAGCAGTTAGCGGGAACCCTAAGCGGTGGGGAACAGCAGATGCTGGCGATCGCCAGAGCTTTAATGAGTCGTCCCAAGTTATTGTTACTAGACGAACCCAGTTTAGGACTAGCGCCGCAGATAGTGCGAGAAATCTTCAGTATTATCCGTCAATTAAACGAATCGGGAGTAACTATCCTGTTAGTGGAACAAAACGCCAATTTAGCCCTAGAAACTGCCAATCGCGGCTATGTTTTGGAAGCGGGACGCTTGACTATCGCAGGAGAAGCCGGGGATTTACTCAGGGATGAGCGGGTCAAACAAGCTTATTTGGGTTAATCGATGATGATGCGCCAATTATAGATAAAAGCCTATGGTAAAGGTAGGACAAAAAATATTCACAAAATTTTACAAAGTCGCATAAAATGAACACATAACGAAATAGGTATTTTTTCTTACTGCCATGCTAACGGCTAACTTCCCCTGGCTCAGTGCCATCATTTTGCTCCCCTTGCTTGCCTCCTTCCTTATCCCTGTAATCCCCGACAAAGAAGGAAAAACCGTTCGTTGGTTCGCTCTTGGAGTCGGACTAGCAGACTTTATATTAATGTGCTACGTCTTTTTACAAAAATATGATTTAAGCAACCCCAACCTACAATTAGTAGAAAAAATCGATTGGGTTCCCCAAATTGGTTTAAGTTGGGCGGTGTCGGTGGATGGTATCTCGGCACCGTTAGTTTTATTAGCAGGATTGGTGACAACCCTTTCTATCTTGGCCGCATGGCAAGTGGACCGCAAACCCCGTTTATTCTACTTCCTGATGCTGTTGCTCTACGCCGCTCAGATTGGTGTTTTCGTCGCCCAAGACTTATTATTATTCTTTTTAATGTGGGAAATCGAGTTAATTCCCGTTTATCTACTCGTTTCCATCTGGGGTGGTCAAAAACGTCGTTATGCCGCCACTAAATTCTTGCTCTACACCGCCGCCGCTTCTATCTTCATCCTCGTTGCCGGTCTAGCCATGGCCCTTTACGGTGGTGGTGCAATGACCTTTGATATGGCGGAATTAGGATTTAAAGATTATCCCCTCGCTTTAGAATTAGTACTTTACGCCGGTTTATTAATCGCTTTCGGAGTCAAACTCGCCATCTTCCCCCTCCATACTTGGCTCCCCGATGCTCACGGTGAAGCTTCTGCACCTGTATCAATGATACTCGCTGGTGTTCTCCTTAAAATGGGTGGTTATGGTTTAATCCGTCTTAATATGGGTCTTCTACCCGATGCACACATCTACTTTGCCCCGATTCTAGCGATTCTCGGTGTGGTTAATATTATCTACGGTGCTTTCGCTTCCTTCGGTCAACAAAACATGAAACGCCGTCTCGCTTATTCCTCGGTTTCACACATGGGATTCGTCCTTTTAGGGATTGCTTCCTTTACCGATGTGGGTATTAGCGGTGCTATGTTACAAATGCTCTCCCATGGTTTAATTGCCGCCGTCTTATTCTTCCTTGCTGGTGTCACCTACGACCGCACCCATACTTTAGCTTTAAACGAGATGGGTGGGATTGCCCAAGCGATGCCGAAAGTCTTCGCTCTCTTTACTGCCGGCGCCATGGCTTCCCTAGCGTTACCCGGAATGAGCGGTTTTGCCAGTGAAATTACTGTATTCATCGGTGTCACTAGCAGTGACGTTTATAGCCAAACCTTCCGGGTTGTGACTGTCTTCCTCGCTTCCGTTGGTTTAATCCTCACCCCGATTTATCTACTCTCCATGCTTCGTCAAGTTTTCTACGGAGATGGTTCTTCCTGCGATATTACTAACATTCTCCCCAACAAAAGTAACGAACAGGCAGTTTGTTTTGGTACTAGCTGTGTCCTCCCTCATGAATCAGAATATAGTGACGCTAAACCCAGAGAAATCTTTATCGCTGTCTCTTTCCTCGCTTTGATTGTCGCTATCGGTTTCTATCCCCAACTGGCTACCCGTATCTACGATGTGAAAACGGTGGCAGTTAACTCGGAAGTGCGTCAAGCTTACACAGAAATCGCCGCCACTCGTCAAAATATCTACGCTGAAACTCAACCGGACGTAAGCGCCAAGGTTGCCAGTATCTTCCAATAAATTGGCAAGTCTAAAGTGAATAGGTTATCGGGAGTAGAAATTCTGCTCCTGATTTTTTTGGCGAGGAGATAATACTAAATCCTGTTTAAAAGGTATAGGAGAGTGGGGAGCCCCGGAGCTGCGGAGCGGGGAGAAACAATCCATAACTTGGGAGTTAATCACACTATTAAAAACGGATTTAGTATAACTTCTGCTGATCACCATAAGTGAGAGAAAGTCACAAATATGAGATACACCCGATTGATAGTGAACACTCATTATATATTAATAAACATAAATAAATATGAAGTAATTTAAGTTTCAAGAAGAATGAACCCGATCTTTTTTACGATGGGGGTAAAAGTGATTTTCAATTTCTCAGGTTGAAAGATGAATCCAGATTAAGCTATCTCAACGATAAGAGGACAAGCCAATGTTTGAAGATTTTACCTATATTACCGATGAGGCTTTTTTAGAGAATTATTGGTGGGAAGAAAAAGTTATCTGTCCCCACTGCCAGGGCAAAGGAAGAATCTATCTAGAGACGGAGAATGAATCCGTCCCCTGTAAATTCTGTGAGGGTAAAGGCATTATTAAACGAAAACAAGAGGAAGCTAACTATTCCTAAAAATCTGTATAATTAGATACCATACATTAAAAATATTCTTGAGTTAAAACCTCTGGCTGACATTGTTTAATTTCGCTGTTAATTCCCAGGGCAGATTCCGATTGGAGGTCTTCGATATAACCGGATTGATGGGATAAAGCTTCAGAAAAACTCTCAAAAGGACCGAAATAATAGAGACATTTCGGCTGAGTGGTGGTGATCTCTATCCACCAAGGTTGAGGTGGTAAACTAGGCTTAATCGGGGCAGTTTCTGGGTCAAGAGGCCTTATACTGAGAATCTTAGCCCCTTGGCGCAGGAGGCGTTGTGTTTCTTGACTCATGCGGCTTTTAGGTACTCGCAGGACTGTTCGGGAGAAGCGTTGAGGCAAAGAGCCAGAAGAACCCGAAAAAACAACTTCATAGAGAAATATTTGATTCTCTCCCTGATTATTAGCCTCTAGCATACAGAAAAGATTCTCTTTTAAGGGTAAGGGTTAAAAAACAGACGCTACTTTGAGCAGATGACTCAAGCAAAATCATCTCCTAACAGAGTAGCGCATCTTGATACGATAGTATAGAGCGGCAAAAAGTTAGGTTTTGGCCTACTCTCCCCTCACAGCATAGCTTGACGAGAGATTCTTCAACAAGAAGAACCCGATAGAGTTCTTTATGATGCTATAGCCGAATCTAGGGCCGTTATCTTAATGGTGAGGTACAAAGTTTTTGTTTTTTGGAGTCGGTGGTCGATGCCAAATCCTCTTATACTTCATCTTTATGAGAAACACTGTCAATAGGGTTTGCGGCAAAAAGTTTTTCCTAGGGGTAGGGTGTGGGGTGTAGGGTGTAGGGTGTAGGGTTTTCCCCATTTTTAGGTGGTCAATTACCTAATTTTCAGGGAAAAAGTCCCTAAATTTTCCCACCGAACAATCCAATGGCTGGCACTTTTTGATTTCAAAAAGACCAAAAGATATTAGCCAACAAGGTTTTTAGATTTATGCAGCAATCTCTCAATAATATTGACAACAAATAGAGTTTTTTAACAAATATGCGGCCACCAAAATTAAGCTTAGGAACCAGATTATTTTTATCCCATCTCCTCGTTATGGTGGTGGGATTGAGTAGCTTTATTATCATTGCTAAATTATCTTCTCCTCGAATGTTTGTTTTGCGTTTGGAACAGTTAGAAAGGCAGGGATTTTTTACCGTGCGATCAGCGAGAACTTTCTTGGTTAGGGGTTTTGAGACAGCTTGGGATAGTAGTGCCATTTGGTCATTCATTGCGGGAGGAAGTACGGCTGGTTATCTAAGTTTTTTGGTTTCTCAACGCATTATGAAACCGGTAAAACAAATGAAACAAATCACTAAAAATTTTGCTGAAGGGGATTTATCGGCGCGAGTTCCAGAAAGCGAAATCCCAGAATTAAATCAATTAGCCATCAGTTTTAATCAGATGGCGATTAGTTTAGCCGATGTGGAAAAACGGCGCCAGGAATTAATCGGTGATCTTACC
This sequence comes from Microcystis sp. M079S1, assembly GCF_020246425.1. Taxonomy (NCBI): domain Bacteria; kingdom Bacillati; phylum Cyanobacteriota; class Cyanophyceae; order Chroococcales; family Microcystaceae; genus Microcystis; species Microcystis sp. M079S1. The sequence continues at coordinate 14,513 of NZ_JADBSZ010000242.1, read as the reverse complement.
CACGAATTACGCACCCCTTTAACTGTGGTACGGGGATATTTAGAAGAATTAGCCGATGGTGCGATCGAACCTAATCCAGAACTTTATCAGAAATTAGTGAAAGAAACCCGCAGGTTAGAACGTTTAACCCACGATCTACAGGAGCTATCGCGAGCGGAATCTGGTTATCTCTCGATTAAAATGCAACCTGTTAATTTATTGCCTTTGTTAAATTCTCTCATCGAAAAATTTGCCGATCAATTATTAGAAGATGGACCGACTTTACAGTTAGATTGTCCCCCCAATTTACCATCTGTCATGGCCGATCCCGATCGCCTCGAACAAATCCTAGTTAATCTGCTCGGTAATGCCATTCGTTACACCGATCATGGTGCAATTACCCTGCAAGTGACAAGGGACAAAAATCGCCTACAAATTGCCGTTATCGATACAGGAATTGGCATCGCAGCAGAGGATTTACCCTTTATTTTCGAGCGCTTTTGGCGGGCCGATCGTTCTCGTTCCCGTTATTCTGGGGGTAGTGGTATTGGTTTAGCGATTACCCGTCGTTTAGTGGAATTACACCAAAGTCAAATCGAGGTGGAAAGTGAATTAGGTAAAGGCAGCACTTTCCGTTTTTCCCTCACCATATCTGCCAATTTTCAGTGAACAGTGAACAGTAATCAGTAATCAGTAAACTGAAAACTCACATCTGATAACTGATCACTGATAACTGATCACTGATTAAATGCCGTGACTTTTGCCGATCACCCAATGACGACGGAAGAAGCGAGCGAGCGAGGTTTCTTCTAAGGATAAGTAAATCGGTCTTCCGTGGGGACAGGTGCGGGGATTACGGGTATTTTGCCAATCATCGAGTAAATTCTGCATTTCTTTTAAACTTAAAGCTGTACCGTTGCGGATAGCACTCCGGCAAGCGGTAGCAACCTGAGCGGTTTGTAAATCCCCCCCTAAACTTAATTCTAGTAAAGCATCAGCCCGATCCTCGCGTTCTTTTAGTAGAACAGGAATACTACGAATTGCCCAAGAGCGATCGCCAAAACTAGCAATTTCTAATCCTAAACGTTGTAATTGTTCGATTTGTCGAGTAGTTAACTGATTTAAGATGATCGGAGTATCTAACGGCACGATTTCCCAGTTATCCTCTAAACGTTCGTACAAAACCCGCTCATGGGCAATATGTTGTTCGACTAACCATAATCCGTGAGGATGTTCGGCAACTATGTAAGTTTGGTGAATTTGGGCTACTGCCTTTAATTCCAGCCGATTTTTCGGGGATTTCTCCCCTATTGTATAGGTGCTTTTTTCTTCGGCAGCCTTGAGAATTTGACTGACGCGCTGATTTTGCGCTTTTTCGGGTATATGTTCGGGATTTAGTCCTAACGCCTTGTCTATGGCTGAAATTATCTGTTCTTGCCAAAAAATGAGGTTATGCAGGTATATTTCCGCTTTGGCTGGGTGACGATTCCAATCGATCGAACGAGGGTTAAGATGTAGATGGAGAAAACAAACGGGATAGCGATCTTTAGGGACTGTGCGAGCGAAAGCTTCAAATATTGCCTGTTCTAACTCCGATGAGCGCACCATTCGCCCATTAACAGCAATTCTAACCCAATCTGGTTGATGGCGAGAAATGCGATCGGGCAAACCAATGACTAATTCAATTTGAGCAGATTCTGCGTCAGGAGTCGTTAAGTCAAGTTTTAGGGATGCTAAATCGTTAAAATGCAGAGATTTAACTAATTGGGGTAATATTTGACTGGCATCCTTACCCGGACTAATGCGTAACCAATCTTGATGATCTTGAAAAACCTGCCAAGTAATTTGGGGATGACAGAGAGCAAAATTATGAATTAAAGTCTGTATATCCTTTAATTGTTTGTTAATTGACGGTAAAGCTTGACGACGCACGGGAAAGTTACCAAAGAGATTCTCTACCGTGACGATAGTACCGATAGCTATAGGAATCGTTTCTAAATTACCCGGCTCGCCTTGGTGATTGTAAAGACAATAACAACCTAAATCATCGTCATGGCGACTGGCAACCCGCAGATGCGCCACCTGTGCGATACTGTGCAAAGCTTCACCACGGAATCCGAGACTGGTAATCTGCCACAGATCGTCGCGTTGGCGGATTTTGCTGGTACTGTGGGCATAGCTACACAGTTGCAAATCTTCTCTAGACATTCCCCTGCCGTTATCCGATACTTGTATTCGCCAGTTTTGGGGAGATATATCGATGGTAATCCTATCTGCCCCCGCATCAATGGCATTTTCGACTAATTCTCGCACCACAGCGCCTAAAGAGTCGATTACCTCTCCTGCGGCAATTAAATCGATTACGTCTTGGGGTAAAACTTGTATGGGCAAGGTCATCAATTAATGGTTTTAGCCAAGGGCAAACTCGGTATATTGTCGCACATGAGGCCCATGGTAAGCTAAAACGATGTCTTGTTTGGGGACTCCCCTAGCTACCAATTTATCAGCGATCGCTGCTGCCGTGCCGTCCTGCTGCACTCAGATTTTATTATTAATAATATCAACCTGAATTATACAGCTATAAATGCGCGTGCTGCTGTCCCTGCAACCCAGATGAACTAAGAGATAAAGAGCCGGTTCGGTATCAAAAACTGTTTCAGTTTTGACGGGATCACTAGGCGCTCTCAGTAGGGAATCTGATTTTTGTGAATTACTGTTTGAAAGAGTCCCCGACCGAGAAAATATTGATAGAGTATTGATTAGGAGACTAGGAAAAATTCAACTTTAAGAGGATTGTGACTGATGACAGCAGTTACCGAGAATGATCTGAAAAGGTTAGAAGATTTAATCGTTAGCGGACAGAAAGCGATCGAATCCCGACTAACAGCGATCGAGTCCCGACTGACAAACCTAGAAAATGGACAGAAAGCGATCGAGAACAGTCTAGGAGAAATTAAAGGAGATATTAAGGCCTTAGATGCCAAAGTTACGGGACGAGAAAAGCGGGTTGACGATCTCAACGCACGAGTCAACATTACGACCATTGGATTCCTTAGCATTGTCGGCATTTTGGTGACAGGAATGCTGACTATTGCCAGCAAAACAGTCTTTTTCCCCTAGTCCCTAGAATGATAAGCTAAACGGCTTTTACTTCGGATCACCGATATAGACTCCAAAAGGGTTATAGCTGTTGGATCATGCAGGTTAAGCGCCGTTTAGCTTACTAAATCCTGTGTAAAAGGTATAGGAGAGTAGGTGAGTGCCAAAGCACTGGAGCGGGGAAAAACAATCGATAACTTGGCAGTTAATCACACTATTAAAAACGGATTTGGTCTAAGACGGCCTAAATAAGTCGATATATGGTTCTGCTCGCTGTCTATGCCGGGAAGAAATCCCTCTGGCATTTCTCCAGTGCGGAATGTAGGCTAAAAATTGGCCCGGTCAGGAAATCTTGATGTTAAATTCCCCAAAAATTGCGCTAAGATCGGCTTAATAGGACAGGAAAGGCGATCGAGTGGGATAACCGATCCTGTGGTTTGAGAACGTGACTGTATAATTGTTAGAGTGTCAATAGATCAATTCCAGAGGAATCATGAGCAATATCCAAGACAAAATTCAAGAAGAGCTAGAAAACGCCAGAGCCGTCTGTAGTACGGAAGGTGCCACCTCTGGCGAATGCGCCGCCGCTTGGGATGCAGTGGAAGAATTACAAGCAGAAGCCGCTCACCAACGTCAGGACCACCCCCAAAAAACCTACTTCGAAAATTATTGTGATTCTAATCCCGATGCCGCCGAGTGTCGCATTTATGAAGATTAATGCAGTCAGGCAGCGGTTTTTTCTCTCCTCACAGTAGAATCCTAGCTTTAGGGCGATCTCTTGATAGCTGAGATCGCCCCTCGTTTTTTTGTTTGTTGGTCAAGCTGTGGCCGATTTTGGCTCCTGCGTCCGAAGACAGTAAAATATTGACAGTGTAATTATGTCTGAATAGTTTATGAATCAACTTTGGTTTCGTCCTCTCGTTTGGATAGATTATCGTTTAGCCGTCCTATTTACGGTGATTATTCCGGCAATTTTGTTAATTTGGTCTTTATTTGCAAAAATCGAATCATTACAAAAATTGTTGATTATTTATTGGCGAGTGGCTAGTCTTTTATTAATTACTGTATATTTAATGATCGCTTCCTGGCCGATTGGTTTTGTCACCAGTTTTTTAGCTAAGATTTTAATCCCGATTTCCCTCTGGTTTTGGGTGGATATTAACGATGAAATTAAAGATTTACCCGCCAGTCCAATTAAATTTGTCACCACTGCTTGGCGTTGGGCAGTAACGATTTATTGTCCTTTGGGCGCAATTTCTACCTTACCTTTTCTCTCCTGTGCTATGTCAGGGGAATTGCTAAATTCTCCCTATTGTCAAGTTTGGCAGGAAGCACCTTGGCAGTTTCGCGAGATTTTTCATTCAGAAGCTACCGCTAATGTTTTGGGCTTTTTTGGTTTAGTTGGGCTCTCTTTTTATACTCTCTATTTTGCCCATTTTCTTCTTATTCGCCTTGGCAAACAGGGACGTTCAGCTTTACAATAGTAGGTCTTTAGCTATCGATAATTAGCCATTTTTCTATGAATATTGGTAAACAACTCGAACAATACACCCTCAAAAATCCCCAAGAGGTTTTATTAGTGACTATTGCTGTGGATGGGGAGGAGGAAGAAATCTCTATTTTTAAAGGTTTTTCTAGTTCCCTTACCCGCAGCACCCCCTACGATCCCGATATTCCGATCATTCCTGAAACTGCTAGAGTTATTAAGATAGATCGTCTTGCTAGTCCTTATCATCCCCTTAATCCTCGCTATATCCAAGAAAATCTTACCTTAGAGGAAATGCAATTTTTACTGATTAATTGAACTGGTAATTTTGCTTGGATAATATCAGCACCCATCTCGATGGATTTAACAGCTTTTATTTACCATCCATAAACTTTGTCTATCTAGACAAGAGGTAAATTTTGCGGCGTTTTAGTGGTAAAATTACCAAAGAACAATAATCGCTGCCAGTATTCAAGCTGTCAAAGTGGATTTCATCCTCGGCATCGATCGAGAACAATCAAAAAACTGGAGAATAATCGGAGAATCTATGCAACTTAACCCATCTAAACAAGAACTATTACAAATTGAGTATTTAGTTACCTCTGCCACCGGTCAAAATATGGTTAAAGACGAGGGAAAAGATGTGATTGAAGGATTAACTAAAACCCCAAAAAGTTTGCCATCTAAATATTTTTATGATCGGCAAGGTTCCCAACTTTTTGAAGCAATCTGTCAATTACCAGAATACTATCCTACTAGGACAGAAGCCGCTATTCTCCAAGAATATGCTCAAGAAATTGTCGCCTATACAGGGGTCTGCGAATTGATAGAATTAGGTAGTGGTAGTTCCACTAAAACTCGTCTGTTATTGGACGCTTATTATCGGCAACAAAAATCCTCTAAATATGTACCTATCGATGTTAGTGAAACTATTCTCCAAGCTAGTGCCATAGAATTACAAAAAGAATATCCTAATTTACCCATTCAGGGGTTAATTGGAACCTATGAACAGGCCTTAGCCTATTATCAAAACACTTCCTATAATACCAGAATGATTTTTTTCTTAGGAAGTTCGATCGGTAATTTTTCTGCATCTGAATGTGATAAATTCTTAGAAGAAATTGCCACTGTCCTAAAAGCTGGAGATTATTTTTTATTAGGGATTGATCTCCAAAAACCAGCGGCAATTCTAGAAGCAGCTTATAATGATGCCCAAGGGGTGACAGCAGCTTTTAATTTAAATATGCTTTCCCATTTAAATTGGCGTTTTCAAGCTGATTTTAACCTTGATTTATTTAGTCATCAAGCTATCTATAATCAAGACAAATCCCAAATTGAAATGTATTTAATTTGTCAAAAAACTCACCATGTTCATCTTAAAAAACTCGATTTAACAGTTAATTTTCAAGCATCAGAAAGTATTTTGACAGAAATTTCGCGTAAATTTAACCTAGAAACTATGGAAAAAGACCTAGAATCAAAGGGATTAAAACCGCTTAGGGTTTTCACCGATCCTGAAAATTTATTCGGGTTAATTCTCTGTCAGTTATACCTGTAAATAACGAAAACATTCTCATCAGTAATAGAGGCATAAAAACATGGAAAAGATTCAAGCACAGGCTCCTATATCTCTAAATAAATGTAGTCGAGAAAATCTACTGGACTATTTTGAAAATGCTTGGCAATTAGAAGATATGCTGTTAAAAAGCATCATCAAAGAAGAAGCTTTTTATTGTAACCCTGACGATTTAAGAAATCCCCTGATTTTTTATTTAGGTCATGCTGCCGCTTTTTATCTTAATAAATTGCAGCTGGTTAACCTATTAAAAAAAAGCCCTAATCCTGACTACGAATTATTGTTTGGAGTGGGAGTAGATCCGGCAACTCCCGCAGAATTAAACTCTGCTATCGCCCATATTCAGTGGCCCGGGGTGGCTAAGGTTTGGGAATATCGGCAACAAGTCTATGAAATTGTGGTCGAAATAATTAAAAATACCCCCCTTAATCTTCCTATTCATCCTCAGCATTCTCTCTGGTCATTAATGATGGGAATTGAGCATCAGCGTGTTCACTTTGAAACATCTTCAATGTTACTCAGACAACTGCCCTTAGAGCGTCTGCAACGTCCTCAAGGGTGGCATTATGCCCCTTCTTTTGGTCAAGCTTATCCTAACCAAATGGTGGAGGTTTCTGGGGGAATAGTGGAAATTGGTAAACCCCAAGATTCTCCTATTTATGGTTGGGATAACGAGTATGGTTATCGTCAAGTTCAAGTTAACAATTTTCTGGTGAGTAAATATATGATTACCAACGGAGAATTTAAAGAATTTGTCGATAATGGTGGCTACGAAAATCCCAGCTATTGGGATGAAGAAGCTTGGCAATGGAAAAATCATTACCGAGTCAAATATCCTAAATTTTGGCTGGTAGATGAGCGAGGAAATTATCAATATCGAGCCATGTTTGATGCTCTCGATTTACCTCTTGATTGGCCGGTAGAAGTGAACTATTATGAAGCGATCGCCTACTGTCGTTTTCAAGGTCAAGGAATACGTTTAATGACGGAAGCTGAGTGGAATTTAGCCACCTATGGCAGTCAAAAAAATCGATGTTATAACCTAGAAAACGATAACTTTGAGGACTATAACCTCAATTTAAAATTCTGTTCTCCCACTCCCGTAGGAATGTTAAAAAATGCGGGCAATAACTCAGAAATTGATGATTTACGCGGTAACGTCTGGGAATGGCTAGAAGATGATTTTAATCCCTTAACTGACTTTCAACCCCATTACCTCTATGCTGACAATTCCACTCCTTTCTTTAATAGTCAACATAAAATGATGTTAGGAGGAGCTTGGGTAACTAACGGCACAGAAATCCTACCCTACTATCGCAATTGGTTTCGCCGGAATTTTTATCAACACGCTGGTTTTAGAATCGCACAAAGTCTTTAGGTGGGGTGTGGGGTGTGGGGTGTGGGGTGTGGGGTTTTACCCATTTTCAGGGAAAAAGTGCCTAATTTTCCCCCCCGATTACTGCAAAGGCCAGCACTTTTTGATGTCAAAAAAGCCTAAAGATATTATCCAACAAGGTTTTTAGATTTATTCTGCAAACTTTAGGTAATTGCCAATTTTTTAAAAAATTCCTGTAACAGTTGCCCCTCGATCGCTACAATAGAACCTAGTAGAGCGCGGATAAAATCGATCGCCATGAATCAACCTGCAATTTTTCATCTCGCTATTCCGATTACCGATGTGTCCACCGCTAAAAGCTTTTACTGTGATGGTTTAGGTTGTTTAGCGGGAAGGGAAACCGAGAAAGCGATTATCTTAAATTTCTCCGGTCATCAGGTAGTCGCTCACGTCACCGAAATGCCTCTTACTCCCCAAAATAGCATTTATCCTCGCCATTTTGGTCTAATTCTGCCGGATGCCAGCGATTGGGACAATCTTCTCGAAAAAGCACGATTCAATCAACTAAAATTTTATCTAGAACCAAAAACTCGCTTTACTGGGGAGATAACCGAACATAAAACCTTTTTCCTGGAGGATCCTTTCTATAATCTCCTGGAATTTAAACATTATCGCCACTACGAAGCTATTTTTGCCAGTCGGGAATTAACAGCGATCGGCGATCGAGCTTAAAATAAACAACAGGTGACTTTTTTGTAACTGGTTAGTCCTCTCCTCAATCGAGACAAAAATAGGGGAACTTCGCTCAGATTTTCTCATCAAAACTAAAAAAACCTTGGCTGGCAATGATCAATTCTTAGGAAATCTATGAAAAAACTTTTATTGTTAACCCTATTCATTATCGGTCTAGGATTTGCTCTCTTTAACTTTACTGGATTAGCAAATCGGGGCGAATATCAATCAATTTTAATCGACTTTAAAGACGATATACCCGTCAGCGTCCTCGATGAGCAGTTAAATGCTATCAACAAAAAAGCGGGAAAACTCACCAGTTTAAATAGTATCTTTTCCATCGATGAACATCTTTACATTATCGATGGAGATAGCAAACTCCTGAAAACTCTCCGCAATTCCGACCTAAAAAAATACACCGAATCGATCGAAGCCGATTATATTTATCATGCTTTTATCGCCCCCAATGACCCCGACTATAGCAAACAGTGGAACCTGAGGGGAATTAACATCGAACGCGCTTGGGAAGAAAATCACGGTGAAGGGATCACCGTCGCTGTTATTGATACAGGTGTATCAAAAGTTCCCGATCTGCGAGAAACCGAGTTTGTCGAAGGCTACGACTTCGTCAACGATCGCAGCAATGCCGAGGACGATAACGGTCACGGAACCCATGTAGCGGGAACAATTGCCCAATCGACCAATAATAACTACGGGGTGGCTGGCATCGCCTACAAAGCCAAAATTATGCCCCTCAAGGTGCTTTCCGGGACGGGTGGGGGAACCGTGGGAGATATTGCCGAAGCGATCCGTTTTGCCGTCGATAATAAAGCCGATGTCATCAATATGAGTTTAGGGGGTGGAGGCGAAACCCAAGTAATGAAAGAGGCGATCGAATATGCCTATAGTAAAGGTGTGGTAATCGTCGCCGCTGCCGGTAATGCCGATGATAATTCCGCCGCCTATCCCGCCCGTTTTCCGCACGTTATCGGGGTTTCTGCGGTAGATGCCTCCGGAAATAAAGCCCCCTATTCTAATTTCGGGGCCGGAATCGATATTGCTGCCCCAGGCGGCTCCGATACGGGTAAAATTGTCCAAGAAACCATCGATCCGGCTAAGGGGGGGGAACCGGCGTTCCTCGGTTTTCAGGGAACCAGCATGGCTGCCCCTCACGTTGCCGGGGTGGTAGCTTTAATCAAGGCTGCGGGAATTAAAGAACCCAATGCAGTTTTAGAGGTTTTGCAACAGTCGGCCCGTAAGATTAATGATGATCCCTTTAATCATTTTGGGGCCGGACAATTAGACGCGGGCAATGCCCTACAATTGGCCCTGAAAGGACAGATTACTTTCCGGGATTTTTGGCGTTGGTTGCGCGATAACGGTTATCTCAATCCCCGTTTCTGGATTGATGGCGGCGCGGTGGCGGTTTTGCCCAAAATGGCCATGGTTTTGGGTTCTTATCTTCTTGCTTGGTGGCTGAGAAGTTATTTTCCCTTCTCCTGGAACGGATTTTTGAATGCTGGTCTAATTTTTGGCAGTTCTGGCTTATTTTTCCTCAGAGGTCTTTATATCTTCGATTTACCCCAATGGCCTTTCCGAGTGATGGGGAGTTCTCTTTCCGACCTAGGAGGTGTTATTCAGGGAAGTTCTGCCCTTAATCCGCTTTTTGCTAGTGTTATCCTGCCCTTTGTCCTGATTGCTCTGCTTTTGAGTCATCCCCAAGCAAAATGGTTAGCGGTGGGGGTATCTTTAGCTATGGCGGTGACTTTAGGTATCAGTGCTGTTATCCATCCTACTCTGATCTGGTTAGGTTCTGGTACGATCGCTCGGACATTTTTGGGCGTAAATGCGCTTTTATGTCTCGGTTTAGGTTATTTAGCCCTAAAAAGTGCTACTTCATCCCGATAAGCTTAAACAGGGGTTACAATGGGACAATAAGGGTGATTTACCGATAAAAACCTCTTTGGTTTTGGTATCTTCCTTTTGTTTTGCATTGAGTTCTCCTACAACAGCAGCCTCGGACATTAACCGAGGTTTTTTCTTTATGGTGTATGTTAGTTTCTAAGGGTTTTTTGGGAATCCCCAATCCCTATCCCGAAAGTTTCCCCCAATACCCCCTCGAATCATCGAGTTTATCTATTGTCTCTTTTCTAAGGTGTCTATCGTGTCAAATCATAAAATTCTCGTTATCGATGACAGTAAAGTGATCAGGATGCACGTTCGCGATATGTTACCAGAGGGTAACTTTGAATTTCTCGAAGCTAAAGACGGATTAGAGGGTTATAATCTCATCCGTACCGAAAACCCGAATTTGATTATTTTGGACTTCCTTCTCCCGAAAATGAGCGGTTGGGAGGTGTTTCAGCAAATCCAAACCGAAGATAATCTCAAAAGTATCCCCCTAGTGTTAATGTCGGGACGGAAAGAGGAGGTAGTAGAGAAAATCCCCGAACCTTTCCAGCATTTTGCCTTTATTGAGAAGCCTTTCGACCAAAAACAATTGGTACAAGCGATTAAAGAAGCGAGGGCTAAGGCCAAACAATATTCCCCCAAACCAACAGTTTTTAGCCCGAAACTAGAGGAACTCACCGGGGATTATAGCACCGATATTCAGACTCTCCAGTCCCAAATTGCCCAAATGCAAACAGAAATGGAAACTATGAAGAAACAAATGTCTCAATTAGTGGCTTTTATTAAGAAAAAACTGGCCTAGAACTATTCAGCCCGATTTTTGATGACTTGGGCAAGCAGTTATCCTTATCTGGCGGTGCCAATCTCTGGCTAATCTCCTATCCCTTTTATAGCAATTCCCATAGTTGTGAGGTACAGAGTCTTAGGTTTTGAGGAGTCAGGAGTCAGGATTCAGGAGTCAGGAGTCAGGATTCAGGATTCAGGATTCAGGAGTTAAGATTTTGGTGTACCTCATGAGATTGGGAAACGCTATAAACAGGATTTAGGATAATATGAAGTAGTCTTTATTTGGTGAGTGACTAATACTAAATCCGTTGAGTATAGGCTACTTATAGAGGGGAGGCAAAAGGCAACAGGCAAAAGGCAAAAGGGGAAATAAATAATCAGTTTTTAATAACCAGATTTAGTATTAATTCACTGATAACTAGGGCTTGCTGAATAATGGTAAAACCCTTTTAAAATAAGGCTTTTGACCTGTTAAAATCCGATGTTCATGCTGCGAAAATAGGATTGGGACATTCAAAAACCTTGCATTATTCTTAATGCAGTACATAAGTTGGTACAAAAAGAAGGATAACAAAGCCTGAAACGACTGGCTACTGACTCCTGACTCCTGACTCCTAACCCCACCAATAGACTTTTTAAGCAAACCCTAACTAATTATGAATTGGCAAGAAATAGCAGGTAATTGGGTTTTTCTCCCCCGTCGTCCCCGGGGTATCATTCACTTTTTAGGGGGGGCATTTGTGGCGGCGGCCCCGAATATTACCTATCGTTGGTTGTTAGAAAGTCTTGGGAATTCAGGATACGCTATTGTTGCGACTCCCTTTGTTAATACCCTCGATCATAAATCGATCGCCCGCACAGTTTTAAACCGTTTTGATAATATTATTGAACGTCTGCGCTGGAATCATAGTCTGCCCCAAGGTTATCTCCCCATCTACGGATTGGGTCACAGTATGGGGTGTAAACTACATTTATTAATCGGTAGTCTCTACGAAGTGGAACGGGCGGGAAATATCCTCATTTCCTTTAATAATTATCCCATTCGTCGAGCTATTCCCTTTATCGAACCTTTGCAAATTGACACCACTTTTAACCTCGAATTTACCCCTTCCCCCGAAGAAACAAACGAGTTAATTTTCCAAGATTATGCCATTCGTCGCAATCTTTTAATCCGTTTTCAAGACGACACGATCGATCAATCTCTGGTATTAAATCCCCTGCTAAAAAAACGCTTTAATGATTTAATTGCCCTGCGAACTCTCCCGGGCAATCATCTCACTCCCTTGAGTCAAGATGTCAGTTGGCAAACCGGAGAAGTATTTACTCCCCTCGATGCGATCGGCCAATGGTTAAAACAGGGACTTGCCCGGGATAATTCCCGTCTCAAAGATGAGATTCTCCACTGGTTAAATCCCGTCCTTCCGGCCTCTCGTTAGCTTTCCTCTAGATTAATCCCCATTGCCCGTAATTGCGCCTCTATGCGGGCTAATTTTGCCTCAGCCAATTCGGCCCGTTGACGTTCCTGTTGGGCTTGCTGTTCGGCGGCATCGGCCCTTTGTTCGGCTAATTCAGCCTTTTGCTTGATTTCTGGGGTGGTCAAAAACCGCGAGCCATCGGGATAAAAAATAGCTAACTGGGGACTCTCCAGTTGAAAACGGATCTGTAGAAGCGGACTCTGCCAATTATCGATCGCAGGAATCATCTCCAAGTGATCACCCCTTCGCCACCAACCCTGTAGATAATTAGCATCGGGATCGTAGAGATAATATTCTTCTACGCCAAAACGCTGATAAAATTGCCATTTTCGGCGCATTTCCGCTTTAGTGTTGCCCGGAGAGAGAATTTCAAAGACTACCTGCGGCGCAATCTGGTTCTCTAACCATTGCTTATAGGAACCTCGATCGCCCTTGGGTCTGCCAAACACCACCATAGCATCCGGCGCTTGACAAGTTTTATTATCCCCCTCGACCGGATACCACAACAGATCGCCGGCGATAAACACATTGTCATTCTCTGCGAATAAACATTCGAGATTTTCCTTGATCGTCACGATCCAGCGAAACTGTTTGGTATTATCGGCCATCGGTTTACCATCACTATCGGGATAGATAATCTCCGACTCAGAGAAAGATATCGCTTTTACCATCGTTCTACTCCCTAGCGTACTAACTATTTAGTATAGCATTAAATTCCCTGACGAAAGAGGGCAAAAGCCGAAGTATAACCGTGTAAAAAAGTGCGACCGCCCACTGGCCCGATTTCTCCATTGCCAAAGAAGCCAGCGAGGGGAACATTGGCGAAATAACGCTGAAAAAGACCCGAATCAAAGTCCGGTTTTTCGTAGAGATTTTCCCCGCGACCGAGACAGGAAAAGATCAAAGCTCCTAGTATATCTGAACTAGCGGGTTTTTCTTGGGGAAAAGCTTGCAAAAGTAATTCTAAATCTAGGGCGGAAGTCTCGGCATCGCGCAGGTGAAATTGTACCCGCTGCCCCGGACGAACTCGATCGCCAATTGCGATCGCACCTTGTCGAGGATCTACTCCCAAAACATTGCGAATTAAGAAATCCCCGGCCCGCAACTGCATTTTAAACTCATCCCTAGCAATACCGATAAAAAGGGAGTGTTGCGCTAATTCTCGGTCTTTTTCCCTCAAGGAGGGGATTAAAGCCCGCAGTAGATTTAAAGGTGGTTGGGGAGTCCCATCGGCCCCTTTACCGGTCATGGAGATGATAATATTGCGTTCTCCCTCACTCACCTGATAAATCGGTCCGATGGGACGACAACCCTGGGCGACGATAGTTTCGACGATAATATTGCCAGAAAGGGCGATTCCTACGGTTCCCTGACGATAGAGATAGGTATTACGGGGTTTTTGTTGATCGTGGTAGAATAGACCCCCAGAACGTTCAATCATGCCACCACTGACTAAACCGCCGATTTTGGCCGAACTGGGGTAGGCAAAATCTAAACCCTCTAACAGATCATTGATGCGACTGGAAAAAGGATCGGCTAAAAGGATAAATTGGGGATTTTTGGCCGCTTCTACCCCTAATAATTCTGTCCAACTAGAGGGGGAACTGTCGAGATCGGGCATTTCCGCCGCTTCGATATAGAAAGGCTGTACTTCCACATTGGGCAAATGGGCGACGGTGAGACTTAAAGCCGGACTCGCTTCGATTTCTCGCGCTTTTTCCCTGTCATCCATGCCGACAATCCCCGCCCCACCGCAGCCGATCAGGACAGGAACGGGGAGTTTATCCAAGATTAAGGGAACTAAACGGGGATAGTCGCTGGCATAGGCAGAAGAAATAAAAATTATGGCTAAATCTGCCGATCCAACTAATTTATCTTGCACTTTTTCCACTACCTCCGTCACCGCCGCTTCTAGGGAGGGACGGGTTGATAGGGCATTAATCCACTCGATGCGATCGCTCATGTTTCTTGACCCCAAATTTGGTCTAAATGTTGACGCTCCCCGCTCTAAAGAGACAGGGATTCTTCGTTCATTGAGTCTCCGTTAGCAAGCAGGATTTCTCCAACCAACCAAGAGGGAATCTCTCCCGAAGCGTTTAAAGTTTGCGTGCGCCCCACGCTACTTAATCCCTT